>JBAXGN010000068.1 GCA_037139415.1 Verrucomicrobiota bacterium
GGCTTTCAGCTTTCGCGTTTTTAGCATGTTTCGCGGTTTAAATTCCTCGCCCGCTCCAACTACTTACTCCAAGCTTCTATCTTCTTCAGTTATATTTTTCTGCCCGAAAATATTTCTGCAAAAGTTGGCTTCGGCCTTCGGTCTTGGCATCTTCTGGTCTTAATTTTTTTTGCCAGTAAATTTTTTTGCCATGTCCGGCTTCCCATTTTTATGCCGGTTCATTTTTCTGCAAAAGTTCTTTCGGATCTCCGTTTTCGTGCTTCGGACTTGTTCCATCCTGTCCATCTTGTTCCATCCTGTCTTCGTGTAACTCCTGGCTTCTGGCTCCTGACGAATTCTCCTCCCGGAGGGAACCACTTTCGCGGAACTCATGTTATTCTGATCCCATGAATGACATAAACATAAGTCCGAAGCCCGAATATCGAACTCCGAAATGGCGGTCTCCTTGCGCGTCAATTCGCGTGCTTCGCGGGCTGGCATCTTCTGTCTTCCAGCATCTATCTTCTGGTATTGATTTTTCTGCCCAGAAATTTTTCTGCAAAAGTTGTCTTCGGTCTTGGCATCTTCTGGTCTTAATTTCTTTTGCCAGTAAATTTTTCTGCCATGTCCGGCTTCCCATTTTTATGCCGGTTCATTTTTCTGCAAAAGTCAGCATTCGGTTTTCTACTCTTGTGATAAAAAACTCATTTCATCACAAAAACATCACATTTTGTGATAAAAAATCTATTTATCACAATTTCATCACAATTCCCTGGTTTCACTAAAAAAGCCGACGCCGCTGAACGTGAGTCGGCGCAAACGAATCAACCCACTCTGCCCACCTCGTATTATTCGTAACGCACCAACGCGCTGGATGCAGCCCTGTTTTGCTGGTCTCCCCAATTTTTTCGTGTTTATTCCTGCCGGTTTCCGGGTATATTTGGCGTTGCTTGGCGTCGTTTCCAGAGCCGGTGGCGGCAGAGAACCTGCTGGCCAGAGTGTTGACTGCTCCCGCGATACAGGATTTGCCTGCGCGTGTGGAGAAGGGTGGGCTTTTGTCGTTGGATACCGTGCATCCTGCCGCCCAGCCGTTTTTGACCATACTGCTGAAGCGGTTGTTGCCCAATCGCCCGGTGGTGGTAGTGACGGAGGGCTTAAAGGCGCAGGAGATCATGCATCAGGATGTGATAACCTTGCTGGGCACCTGCGCTCCTGCCCTGGGAAATCAGGGAAATATAGCGCCCGCCGCGTCGGTGCTGTTTTATCCGGCGTGGGAGATGTTGCCGCATGAAGCGAAGCTGCCCCATGCGGATGTCATCAGCGAACGCCTGGAATCGCTCCTGTCGCTGATGACGCTTTCATCCGGCATTGGCAAGGGGGTTCCGCTGCTGGTGACGTGCGTGACGGCGCTCTTGCAGCGCACGTTTCCACCGGAGTATTTGCGGCAGAACACGCGCATTCTCCGCCGGGGTGACCGCATGGAGCCGTTGGACTTGATTGAGTGGCTTGAAACACAAGGGTACGAACCGGAAGTGCAGGTGAGTCATAAGGGGGAATTGGCGTTGCGCGGCGGCATCGTGGATGTGTATCCGCTCACGAGTCCCTGGCCGGTGCGCCTGGAATTCTTTGGCGATGAACTGGAATCCTTGCGGTATTTCGATCCGCACACGCAAATTTCGCGTGAACCGGTTGAGGCGATCAGCCTGCCACCTGCCGGTGAGCTGGGGGTGATCAAGCAGTTGGTGCGGCAGGAGAATCCAAGCCCGGTTGCGCCTATTCCGGGTAGCACCCCAGACAAGGCGGCGGACAATTCCGAAATCCGAATTCCGAAATCCGAAATCGCCGGGGGACGTCTCCTTGCCTCGACGGCTACGCGGGCAGGGCTGGCCACGCTGCTGGATTATCTGCCGCCGGAAACGGTGTTTGTGCTGTGCGAACCGGAAACGCTTGATACGCACGCCGGGCATTATCAATCGCAGGTGCCCGCCGGAGATCCCTTCTTTCTATCCTGGGACGCTTTTCGCGCCCAATTGACGGCGCGCGGCATGACGATGCTAGAGTTGCGGCATGATGCGGCCAACTTTCAGGACGTGGTGATCGCAGTCGGGGATTCGGCATCTGCTTCCGCAGTTTTGCCCGAACAACCGCCGGACTTGTTCTTTGAATCGCTGGATGCCTATCGTCCGGTGAGTTCATCCGCGCCCGAGGCTGCGGTGGCGGAGACGCAACGCAAGGAGTTCTTCCAACAATTGCACCGGTGGCTGCGCCAGGGATATGCGGTGCATGTGTTTTGCAACAACGCCGGGGAACGCCAGCGTTTTGATGAAATCTGGCGGGAACTGGGGCTGGCGGAAACCGATGACGTGCGTCCTGCCACGCACCTTGGTGCGCTGGCACGCGGGTTTTTGTTTGAGGCGGCGCGCGTGGTGGTAGTGACGGATGCCGAGGTCTTTGGCCGTTACAAGGTGCAGCGTCCGCGCCGGCTCAAGTCGCCCCATGCCGCGGTGATGCGGTCGGCGCTGGATATTGATTTCACGGAGTTCGAGGAGGGCGACTACGTGGTACACTTGCAACATGGCATCGGACGGTTCGCCGGGTTGAAGACGCTGGAATCGTCGCCAACGCGCGCGGACAGCAAACGGGTGACCAGCACATTCACGGAAGAATGCCTGGCCATCGAATATGCGCCCGCTACTCCGGGGCAATCGCCGCCTGTATTATATGTGCCGGTCAGCGAGGCGCATCTGGTCAGCAAATACGTTGGCGCCGGCAAGGCGCGGCCTCCATTGAACATGCTGGGAGGGACGCGCTGGGCCAAGACCAAATCGCAGGCCGAGCATGCGGTGCGGGATATGGCTGCCGGCATGTTGTCCATTCAGGCGGCCCGGGAGACCCAGGCGGGGTATGCGTATCCGCTGGATACGCCCTGGCAACGGGAGTTCGAGAGCGCCTTTCTCTATGAAGAGACGCCGGATCAATTGCAGGCCATTGCCGAGACCAAGCGGGATCTTGAGGTGGCCCGGCCCATGGACCGCCTGATTTGCGGGGATGTCGGCTTCGGCAAGACCGAGGTGGCGATCCGCGCCGCGTTCAAAGCCGTGATGAGCGGCAAGCAGGTGGCGGTGCTGGTGCCGACCACGGTGCTGGCCCAGCAGCATTTCAACACCTTCCGCGAGCGCATGGCGGATTATCCGGTGCGGGTGGAATTGCTCTCGCGCTACCGCACGCGGCGTGAGCAGACGCGCGTGATGGAGCAGTTGGCCACGGGCGGGGTGGATGTGGTCGTCGGGACGCACCGGTTGGTGCAAAGTGATATTGTTTTCAAGGACCTTGGGCTGGTGGTAGTGGATGAGGAGCAACGCTTTGGTGTCCTGCACAAGGAAAAGCTAAAGCGGCTGCGTACCATGGTGGATGTGCTCACCCTTAGCGCCACGCCGATTCCGCGCACGCTGTACTTGGCGCTGACGGGTGCGCGCGACATGAGCAAGATTGAAACCCCGCCGCAGGATCGCCTGCCGGTTGAGACCGTTGTGGCGCAATACGACGAGCGCTTGGTGCGCGATGTTATCCAGCGGGAACTTAACCGGGAGGGCCAGGTCTTTTACCTGCATAACCGCGTCTTTGACATCGAATCCGTCGCGCAACGGCTCAAGCAACTGCTGCCCAAGGCCCGGATCGTGGTCGGGCACGGGCAGATGGAGGCGGATGACCTGGAAGATGTCATGACCCAGTTCGTCAACGGCGAAGCCGATGTGCTGGTTTCTACCACCATCATTGAAAGCGGGCTGGATATCCCCAACGCCAACACCATCATCATTGATCGCGCCGACCGCTTCGGCCTGAGTGATCTGTACCAGTTGCGCGGACGGGTGGGACGCTATAAACACCAGGCGTATGCGTACCTCCTATTGCCGCGCCACGCGACCCTCTTGAGTGATGCGCGCAAGCGCATCAGCGCCATCCGGCAATATTCCAAGCTGGGCAGCGGCTTCAAGATTGCCATGCGCGATCTCGAGATTCGCGGTGCGGGCAACCTGCTGGGATCGCAGCAGAGCGGGCACATCGCCGCCGTGGGCTTTGATCTCTACTGCCAGTTATTAAAGCAAAGCGTTGCCAAGCTGAAAGGGGAACCGGTTAAGCCACGTTTGGAAGTGGTGGCGCGCATTGATTTCCTGGCACTCAGCCCTGGCGAGGAGGGACAGGCTGAACCTGTTCGCCGCGCGCGCTCCAAGGCGGATGACCTGCCCGTGAACATCCCGCGCGAGGTGGCCACGTTTGTGGCGCGCGATGAAGTGGTGGAAATGGAACAACCGGTGATGGTTCCGCGTAACCCCGGCAAGACGCCGGCATATCTGCCGCTGGATTATATTCGCGAATCCAAGCTGCGCATTGAGGCTTACCGGAAACTGGCGGAGATCACCAACCAGACCGATTTGGAACAGTTGCGCAAGGAATGGCGAGATCGGTTTGGTCCCGCGCCCGAGGCGGTTGAATTGCTGTTGCTGCTGCACGAACTCAAATTGCGCGCGGCGGAAAAGAACATCACCATCATTGAAACCCGCGAGGATAAGCTGATGCTGACCCGCAACAACGATTACATTACCGCTGGCAGTCGCTTCCCGCGCTTGGAGAAACGCAGCGCCAAGGCGCGCTTGAATGAGATCAAGCGTTGGTTGGGGTTGGTATGATGTAAAGTACGAGCACTAAACGCCTTCTGCGCCCAAATGCGGCACCTGGCGGTGGTGAAAAAACTTTATGAAACGGCTTGACCTTTAGCCGGTTGCCCGGCTTAATCACTTTTTGAGCGTTGTGAAGTTTCGTGCATGTTAGCGCAAATTAAAAGCCTGTTTTCCAACGATATTGGAATTGATCTCGGGACGGCCAACACCTTGGTGTATGTCCGGGATCAGGGTATTGTATTACGGGAGCCTTCGGTGGTCGCCATTGAGGCGGGCACGACCAATGTGCTGGCGGTGGGGTTGGAGGCCAAACGGATGTTGGGCCGCACCCCTGGCAATATTATCGCCATCCGTCCGATGAAGGACGGGGTGATCGCCGAGTTTGAAATTACCGAGGCGATGCTGCGGCATTTTATTCAGAAGGTGCATTACCGTAAATTGATCGCCCCCCGGGTGGTCATTGCCGTGCCGTCGGGGATTACAGAAGTTGAAAAACGGGCGGTGCGCGATTCGGCGACCCATGCCGGAGCGCGCGAGGTGTACTTGATTGAGCAGCCGATGGCGTCCGCCATCGGGGTGGGTTTACCGGTACATGAGCCTGCGGGCAACATGATCGTGGATATTGGTGGCGGCACCTGTGAAATCGCGATCATCTCCCTGGCCGGTATTGTCTTTAGCCGTAGCCTGAGGGTGGGCGGAGACGAGTTTGACGATGCCATCATGGCACACATGAAACGAGCTTACAACCTCATGATTGGCGAACGCACAGCGGAGGAAATCAAAATTAAGATTGGTTCCGCATTTCCGCTGGAGCAAGAATTAACCTTGGAAGTGAAGGGCCGGGATCAGAGCGCGGGGTTGCCCAAAACAATCACCATCCGCTCGCAAGAAATCCGCGAGGCCCTGCAAGAGCCGCTTCGGAATATTCTGGAAAGCATCCGTATCACGCTGGAACGGTGTCCGCCTGAATTGTCCGCCGACTTGGTGGATCGGGGCATCGTGGTGGCGGGGGGCGGAGCGCTATTGCGCGGCATTGACCGTTTGATTTCGGAAGAGACCGGTTTGCCGGTACATATTGCGGATGACCCGTTGAGCGCCGTGGCTGAAGGCACGGGCCGGGTCTTGCAGGAGATCAATTTCCTGAAACGCGTGACTTCGCAAGCTAAAGGTTAGTGGCGTTCGCCCCACGGAATCGTGGTGGCGATGTATTTAAATAAACACGTTTGGATTTTTGGCAGCACTGTGGCACTGGCATTGGTTGTTCTCAACCTGCCGGAACGGGTGGCGAATCGCTTTAAACTGGCCATGGGCGGCCTCTTCTTACCTCTTTTAGGCATCTCTCAAACCTCCGGGCGCGTTGCCGAAACTCTCGGTAATTCTGTAATTCCACGCGCCGACCTCCTCCGGGAAATGGATCAATTGCGGCGCGAAAACCAGTCGCTACGCTTTCAACTCACTCAGACCCAGGAAACCGTGCGGGAGAATGAACGCTTGCGCCAGCAGATTGGCTGGCAGCGGCAGACCGGATGGAAACTGAAACCGGTCCGGGTCATTGGCCGCGATCCCGCCAACTGGTGGCGCACGGTTACCATTGATGCCGGTTCGGATCAAGGGGTATGCGATAACGCGGCCATTCTGACGGAGGAGGGCTTGATTGGCCGGGTTTCCGAACTGCATTCCAGCAGTGCCCGGGTGGTTTTGCTGGGCGATCCCAAGTGCCGGGTGGCCGCCGCCGTGCCCGAGGCCAAGGATAGCGGAATCATTTCCCCGGGACCAGCGGGTATCTGGGATCATCAATTCGTCACCTTGGGCTACCTGTCGCGCGGCGCGGAATTGCGCCCCGGCCAGCGGGTATTCACCAGCGGTATGGGCGGCATTTTCCATCGTGGCATTCCCATCGGGCAGATTTTGGATATCCATAGCGTGGACGGACTGTACATGGAGGCGCGGGTCAAATTGGCAGCCAATCTGAGTGCTTTGGATGAAGTCTGGGTATGGATGCAATGAAGCAATTATGATGAGGAACACAATCTATAACAGAAAGGGTGATCGGCGGACGGCATGAGTTGGGCCACTCCCATATTAATTCTGCTGGCCGCCTATCTGGCGGTGTTTGTGGAAACTGCGTTTGAGTTGCCGCGGCATTTGCTGGGTACGCAGGTGGATTTGCTGCCGGGCCTGATGGTTTATGCGGCCTTGTCCGCAGGGCCGGGAACAATTGCGATGCTGGCCTGCCTGGGTGGGTTGTGCTTTGACGCGTTTTCCGCGAATCCCGGGGGCATTTCGATTCTACCGTTGCTGGTGATCGGGTGGCTGATTCAACGCAAGAAACGGCTGTTGTTGCGGGACGAGGTGTTTGCGCAAGTTGTGCTGGGCCTGTTTGCCAGCGCGGCCATGCCCGCCATGGTGGCGCTTTCGCTGGGAGGCATTGGAGAAACGCCTTTGGTGGGATGGGTCACACTGTGGCAATGGACGGTGATGACCTTGGTGGGAGCCGCGTCTACGCCTCTGTGGTTCAAACTGTTGGACGCCCTCAATGACGCCATCACTTATCCGCTGTCCAAAACCCAGGCGTTTCGCAGTGATCGGCAAATAAAGCGAGGGCGCACCTGACCATGCTGCTATTTGAACATTGGATCGGAAATGACCGGCATCTGCGGATGTTGCTGGTCCTGGTGTGCGCCGGGTTGGGGATCCTGACCGGCGGTTTGTGGTATGTGCAAGTGGTGGCGGGCAAACGGTACATGGATGATCAGATCGCCCAGTCATTCCGCACCGTGCGCACCCCGGCGGTGCGTGGGAAAATCCTGGATCGCAACGGGCAGGCGCTCGCCGAGAACCGGCCTTGCTATAATGTCAGCGCCTACCTGGAGGAGTTCAGTCGGCGGTTTCAAACCCGGTATACCCCGGCTTTGGTGCAGGAATCGGCCCGCGTGCGCCAGGCGTACAATCGCAAGCTTACCCGCGAGGAACGGACGCGGGTGGCGCAGGAGACCCGCTATTTGGTGACCAGTAACGCCGCGCATGGACTCGGTTTGTTGTTGAGCCAGCCGGTGACCTTGAGCCCGCGGGATTTTCAGGAGCATTATGACCAACGACTCGCGTTGCCGCTGCCGGTGATGCGGGATTTGAATGCGGAGCAGATTGCGCGCCTGCAAGAGCAAACCGGGGTGCCGCCGGGGTTGGACCTTGTGGTGCAACCGCTGCGCATTTATCCCCGCCAATCCGTCGGTGCGCACATTGTGGGCTATCTCACCAAGGATGACACCTCGAGGGAAGGTGAGGAGTCTTTCTTCAACTACCGGCTGCCCGATTTCAAAGGCGTGGTGGGCATTGAATCGTATTTCGATGATGAGTTACGCGGCAAGGCGGGCGCCAAATCGGTGCTCGTCAACAGCTTGGGCTACCGGCAGTCGGAAAACATCTGGTCGGCGTCCGAGCCGGGCCGGAATGTGGTATTGACGATTGATCTGCCGCTGCAAGAGGCCGCCGAAAAGGCCTTGCGCAAGGCGCCGCGCCATGCCGGCGAGGTAACGCGCGGCGCCGTGGTGGTGATGGATGTGCATAGCGGGGATATTTACGCGCTGGCCTCCTCGCCCGCGTTTGATCCCAACCGATTCATTCCATCCATTACGCATGAGGTGATGAATGAATTGAACGATCCGGAGCAGCGCCCCCTCATCAACCGCGCCACCCAGGAACGCTACGCGCCCGGTTCGATCTTCAAGATTGTCACGGCCCTGGCCGGCCTGGAAACCGGGGTGCTGAATCCCACCAACATCTTTTACAGCCCGGGCGTCTATCGTGCATCCGAGCACAGCCGTCCCATTGAGGATACCGCGCCGGCCGGCAATTACGATTTCAAGCGCGCCTTTAAATTATCCAGCAATACGTATTTTATTCACTACGGGATGCTGGCCGGGGTGACCAATATTTTTGACATGGGGCACCGTTTCTTTTTGGGGCAGCGGGTGGATATTCCCACCCTGCAGAGCGACAGCGGGATTTTTCCCAATTTGGATCTCCTGCTCAAATGGCGCCTGCATGGCAGCCCGTGGAATGATGGTGACACCGCCAACCTGTGCATCGGCCAGGGCCGGCTGGCGGTGAATCCCGTGCAGATGGCGGTGATGACCGCCGCGATTGCCAATGGCGGCACCGTGTTCTGGCCACGGCTGGTCCAGCGAATTGAATCGGCGGATCCGATGGGGGGCGAGGCGGATACGAAAATCTTCCCGGTGCGCCGGCGCGGTGAACTCAACGTGAAGCCGCAGCACTTGCAAATTATTCGCGAGGCGATGCTGGCCGACGTGGAAGACCCGGATGGGACAGGGCGGCAGGCGGCGGTGCATGGTTTGCGCTTGGGGGGCAAGACCGGCACGGCGGAAGTGAAACACATTGATGAACTCACCGGCAAAAATACCTGGTTCGTCGCCTTTGCCCCGTATGAGAATCCCAAGTATGCCGTGGTGGTGATGGTGGAGCAGGGCTCCTCGGGTGGCGGTACCTGCGCCCCGGTGGCGCGCGATATTTTTGAAGCGATTTTGAAACGAAGCCAGATGCGCTCGCATGATGCGTCGGAACGCGTTGCTGCCGGGAATCCACCCGCCGACCATTTGCCGGGAAATACTCTTTTGTCCGCCGCGCCGCTATGATGGATGCCGCCCTGAACGAACGACAATCGAAAGTGGATTGGCTGCTGCTGCTGGCGGTGCTGGGCCTGATGGCGTTTGGCATGGCGTTCATTTTCAGCGCCACGATGGCCAATGAGGCGGCGCGCGTGCAGCCATGGTATCAGCAACGTTTCTTCATGCAATTGGTTTGGTACGGGTTCGGGTTTACCGCGGCGACGGTGCTCAGTTTGTGGCATTACCGGCAGATTGCCGGGCTTGCCTATTTCGCCTACTGGGCCAGCATTATTCTGCTGGTGGCGGTGCTGATCCCCCATGTGGGCGCGATGCGCTTTGGCGCGCGGCGGTGGATTGATCTCGGGCCCATTCAATTGCAGCCATCCGAGCTGGCCAAGCTTGCTTTCATTGTCGCCCAGGCGTGTTACCTAAGCCTGCATCATCATGAGCTGAATCGTCCCAGCGTGCTGTGGAAAGCCATTGGCATGACGGTGCTGCCGTTTGTGCTGGTGCTCAAGGAGCCGGATTTGGGGTCGGCCCTGATCTTCCTGCCCGTTGGCCTGGTCATGATCCTGGTGGCGGGCGCCTCGCGCCGGTTCCTCGCCCTGTTCGGGATCGTGGGCGGCGGGCTGGTGAGCTTGATGATTATTTATGCTTTGTTCGCGCCGGCGTCCTGGTGGCAATTGCCCATTCAGGATTACCAGAAGCGGCGGTTGAAAGTTTATTTCGGATTGGATTATACCAAATTTGCTCCGCCCAATGCCACGGCGGCGGAGTGGCAGCGCCTGCGAGTGCAGCAGCAGAACGACGAGTATAACTCGCGGCAGGCGCTTATTTCCGTCGGCTCCGGTGGGTTGACAGGAAAAGGATGGCGGCAGGGCTCGCAAATAGCGCTGGGTTACCTGCCGCGGGCTGTGGCTCACAACGACTTCATCTTCTCCGTCATTGCCGAGGAGAGTGGGTTCGTTGGCAGTATGTGTGTCATCACACTGTATGGAGTGGTCCTGTTCACCGGAATCAGGATCGCGTCCCGGGTTCGGAATGGCGACCACCTGGGTAAATTGCTGGCCGTGGGGGTGGTAACCCTCCTGTTCAGCCACGTGTTCATCAATATCGGCATGAACATTCGCATCATGCCCGTCACGGGTGTGCCACTGCCGCTGCTAAGTTACGGCGGATCTTCAGTGCTATGCTCCCTGATCGCCATCGGGCTGTTGCAAAACATTCACCTCCATCAACGAGCGTGAAAAAAGGAAAGTATTATGAGTAGTGACAATGGACGCACTTTTGGCCGCCGACGTGGCGGCATGCGTTTCCGCCCCAGCGGCGGAGGACAAAAACACGGGCCGGGACCGCACCGGCCGGAAAAGGCCGCACAGGATGCGCGGGCCGAAGTGTTGGGCGACAAACCGGAGTCGGATTCGGTCTATGACCGTCGGCGCCACGAGCATGAGATCGAGCGCTCGGAGAACCTGGCGGCCGGCCTGCCTCCCGAAGGGGCAGCCAAGGTGGATGCCGCTCCGGTGCCCGATGACGGCAAACGTTCCCAGAATTTCCGCGAGCCCAACCTGGAAACGCCGGCGGAAGTCAAAGAGGATTATGTGCCGGTCAAAGTGCCCGACCAGCCCAAGGGCTTCGTGGAGACGATCAAGCACGCCGCCACGCGGGTCATCAACAAGGTCCGCCGGCTCATCCGCCCGGTGAAGAAATCCCATAAGGAAATCATCATCAATGTGGAATCGTTGGAAGTGCGTGTGGCCGTGCTCGAAGAAGGGCGGCTCGAA
Organism: Verrucomicrobiota bacterium; assembly: GCA_037139415.1. Classification (NCBI taxonomy): domain Bacteria; kingdom Pseudomonadati; phylum Verrucomicrobiota; species Verrucomicrobiota bacterium. The sequence continues at coordinate 11,071 of JBAXGN010000068.1, forward strand.
GACTTCACCATCGAACGCACCAGCGAAGAGCGTCTCGTCGGCAGTATCTTCAAAGGTAAAGTCCGCAACCTTGAGGACGGCCTCAAAGCCGCCTTCGTGGATATCGGCTTCGAGAAAAATGCCTTCCTGCATTATTGGGATATCGTGCCTAACAGCTTCGACAGCGGTGTCGAAATTGTCGAACGCGAAAACCAAAACAAACGCCGCGAGCGCGACAAACCCAAGATCACCCAGCGGGATATCCCCCGGCTTTATCCGCCCGGCAGCGAAATCATCGTGCAGGTCACCAAGGGCCCCATCGGCAGCAAAGGCCCGCGGGTCACCACCAACCTCGTGCTTCCCGGTCGTTACCTGGTGCTGCTGCCCAACTCCGAGCAGAGTGGCATCTCCCGCAAGATCGAAAGCAATGAGGAACGTCAACGCCTTAAGAAAATCCTCCGGGGCCTTACTATTCCGGATGGCATGGGCGTGATTATCCGCACAGTTGGCGAGGGGCAACAGGCACGGTATTTCGTGCGCGACCTCGCGTTGCTGCTTGAAGAATGGGAGAAAATCCAGAAGCGCATGCGCAGCCAGTCGCTGGCCACGTGCGTCTTTGAAGAACCCGACCTCATTGAGCGCACGGTACGCGACTTCCTCACCGAGGATGTTGAGCGCATTGTCACCGACCATCCGCAAGCGTATGAGCGCATGCGCGAAATGATTGGCCGCATCTCCCAGCGTTCCGCCGGCAAGGTAAAACTCTACAATGAGCCACAGCCGGTCTTTGACCGCTTTAACATTACGCGCCAGTTGGATGGCGCCTTCTCCCGCCAGGTGCCCCTCAAGAGTGGCGGTTACCTGGTCATTGACGAAACCGAGGCCCTCGTGGCCATTGACGTCAACACCGGGCGGCACAAGGGCGGCAAAGACCAGGAATCCACCATCCTCAAGGTCAATCTTGAGGCGGCGGAAGAAATCTGCCGCCAACTGCGGCTGCGCAACATGGGCGGCCTCATTGTACTGGATTTCATTGATATGAAATCCCGGCGGGACCAGCAGAGTGTCTTCAACCGCATGCGCGACGGAGTGAAGCGTGATCGTGCCAAAACCCATGTGTTACCCATCTCCCAGCTTGGCTTGATGGAAATGACGCGCCAACGCCACACCGAGAGTATGCGCTCGGCGGTCTATGACGACTGTCCGTACTGTAAGGGCCGCGGCAAGGTCAAGAGTTCCCTCACGATGAGCGTGGAAATCCAGCGCAAGCTCACCGAAATCTTCCGCAAACGCAGTCGGGATGAAAACGACTTCCAACTGCGGATCGTCGTGCATCCATCGGTGCTCGAGCGCCTGCGTAACGAAGACGAGAAACTGCTGATCGAGATGGAAAAACGATACTTCGGAAAAATGTCCTTCCGGCCCGACCCAGCCATCCATGCCGAACAGTTCAAAATCTACAACGCTGTGACCAACGAAGAACTGGCTGCCAGCCAGGTTCCGCACACGCACTGATTTTCGGGTTCCACCCCGTGTACCACAAAAACCCCGCCGAAAGGCGGGGTTTTTTATTGGTTCTGACGATAGCCAAGCACCAGTCGGTTGTAATGGTCATACCAGAAAATATTTTCTCGGTTTCTATTTTCTCAATAATTTGAAGCCGACCCGATTGGTCGTGGTCAATCCTGGTTCAGTGCAAATCTGCTTGGCAGGACGTTATCCTTGACTACCGGCTGTTTTTCTGAGTAAGTATGAGTGATAATTATATGCGTGATAAGGATTTAAGTGTAATGCGAATGGGAGTGGTCTGCCTGTCAATCTGGTTTTTGGCTGCTGCCTTGGGAGCGGCCGCCCCACTTGGCACGGCGTTCACGTACCAGGGACAACTGCGTGATGGCGGTGCTGCCGCCAATGGGCTTTACGATCTGCAATTTTCCCTCTACGACGGGCCGACGGGCGGAGGCAGCTTGAGCGGGCCGATCACCCAGACTGGCACCAGCCTGAGCAATGGGACGTTTACCGTGTTTCTGGATTTTGGCTCGGGCATGTTCGATGGCAGCGCGCGCTGGCTTGAGATTGGGGTGCGCCCCAATGGCAGCGCCGGCGGATTTACCACCCTCACTCCGCGTCAGCCAGTCACGGCAACGCCATATGCGCTCTATTCGCCCAGTGCTGGCACCGCCGCCAGCGTGCCCGCCGCTGGTCTTACCGGCACCTTGTCCGATGCCCGGCTCTCCACCAATGTGGCGTTGCAGAACCGCAGCGCCACGTTTGCCGGCACGCTGAAGGCCACCGGATTTAGCGGTAACGCGGGCGGCCTGACCAATCTCAATGCCGCCAGTCTAACGGGACCGCTCGCCCTTCAGATTGGAACCAAGCTGACCCAAATCCTCAGGGATGGCACCAATAATTCTGTTACGGCGGTGACCGTTGCGGGCCGCTATGCATACCTGGCCTGCGGGGTTCGAGGACTCCGGATTTACGACGTGGCCAATCCCGCCCAACCCGTGCTTTTATGCTTCACGAACTGGAACTTGCTGGTGATGGATGTGGCTGTGGCCGGCAACTATGCGTATTTGGCCTGCCATTCCGGTGGGCTAAGGATTTTTGATATCTCCACGCCTACGACCCCCGTCCAGGTGGGCGGGATCAACAACGGCGGCCAGGCTCTGAAGGTGGCCGTTTCGGACGCTTACGCTTACCTGGCCAACGATAGCGATGGCCTGCGCATTTATGATGTTTCCAATCCGGCCAATCCCGTCAACGTCGCGCACCTGACCGCGTCCAACTCGATCGGGCAAGTGGCCGTCGCAGGCCATTATGCCTACCTGGGTATGGGGGTTGGTGGGATTGGTATTTATGATATTACCACCCCCGCCAACCCGGTCCTGGCCGGTCAGATCGCCGCCGAGGTAGACTGTTTCACCATCGCTGGAACCTACGCCTATGTCGGCGTGGTGACAGTGGGTTTGGCGATTTATGACCTTGCCGACCCGGTTCATCCCGTGCGGCTCTCGCAAGAATACAACCACGTCTTTTTCCGCGGCCTGGCAGTCAGCAGCCATTATGTCTGCGCCGCCGCCTTTAACTCCGGACTCTACATTTACGACGTGGCGGACAAAACCAATCCGGTGGTGGTGCAACAGAACCGTGACAGTACCGGCATGCGCACCCCAGCGGCGGCCGGCAATTATGTTTATGTGGCCACCGATGCGGATGGACTGCTGATCTATGCCTTGGAAGCATTCAACGCCGTGGCCTTCCGCGGGGATGGGTTGGGGCTAACGAACATCATCGCAGATAACCTGGTGGGAACACTGGCGGACGCGCGGCTCAGTCCCAACGTGGTGCTGCAAAGCGGCAGCCCAACATTTTCTGGACGCGTGGCGGCCACCGCTTTTTCCGGAAACGGTGCCGGGTTGACGAATCTGGACGCGAACCAACTATCGGGAGCGCTGGGCGTCGCGCACGGAGTGGGGGTCAGCCAGACGAATGATGCGAGTGGAGTCAGTGGCGTGGCCGTGACCAGCAACAATGCGTTTCTCGTCTGCCTGGCCCACGACTTGCGCGTTTATGACCTTGCCAATCCCGACTCGCCGATATTGGTGGGCCAAACCAACACGGGCGGATCGCCGGTGGAGGTGGCGATTTCCGGCAGCCACGCCTACGTGGCTGACACGATGAACGGATTGCTCGTCTATGACCTTTCCAATCCGGCCAACCCGGTGCTGGTGGCCCGCACTAATCAAGGCGGCATCGCCCGAGGCGTGGCGGTATCCGGCAATTTCGTTTTTCTGGCCAACGATTACGATGGCGTGCGCATTTATGATGTTTCCAACCCGGCCAATCCGGTCGGCGTATGCCACCTTACCTCCAGCCCGCAAGCCAAGGGGGTGACGGTGGCCGGCAATTATGCCTATGTCGCCAATTATGCCGAAGGATTTCATATTTATGAGGTGTCCAACCCGGCCGCCCCCATCCTGGTCAAAGTGCTTACCGAAACGGTCTTGGGCGGCGGTTACGCCCAGAATGCGACCATCGCGGGACGGTATGCCTATCTGGCCAATGGAAGTTGGGGCCTGAGCATTTTTGACATCACGGACCCGCAAAACCCTACGTTCATCAGCCGCTGTCCTGGCGTGATGGGTTCTTCGGCCACAAGTGTCCGCATCGCGGGACGTTATGCCTGCCTGGCCAACGGGAGCGATGGGCTGCGCCTTTATGATATTTCCAACCCGGCCAGCCCCCTGGACCTTGGCCATCTCGATACCGGTGGCTTGGCGGAGCGGGTGGCCATTGCCGGCAATGTGGCGTACGTGGCTGACACAATGCGGGGTTTACGCCTGGTGTTGCTGGAGACCGTGACGGCGCCAGCGTTTCAAGGGGATGGCTCTGGGATGACGAATCTAAATGCCGCCGGGATGACGCTGGGGACCCTGTCAGATGCCCGGCTTTCCCACAACGTGGCCCGGCTTGATGCCAATCAGACCTTCACCGGGATCAATGCCTTTGCCGGCCCTGGGTACTATCAAGGCTCAAATCGTTTTGATAATCCGGCCAATTGGTTTGCCGGGAGTTTTGCTGGCAACGGTGCCGGGTTAACCAACGTGGATGCGTCTGCTCTGACGGGACCACTCTACGTTTCGAGCGGGCTCAACCTGAGTAAAATCACCAATGGCGGATTGAGCGGAGTCTTCAGCGTGGCAGTGGCTGGCACTTATCTCTATTCCGCTAATGGAGAGGATGGTTTGCGCGTCTTTAACCTCGCTAATCCCTCACAGCCGGTTCTGGTTGGGGGAACCAATGATGGGGGATATGCCGTGAGCGTCACCATCGTCAGCAATCGGTTGTACGTGGCAGAAACTCTGCATGGATTGCACATTTACGACATTTCCACTCCCACCAATCCAGTTAGTCTGGCTGCGACCAACAACGGCGGTTGGGCGCAAAATAGCACGGTAGTCGGTCATTATGCCTATCTGGCTGCGGATGGCGATGGCTTGCGCATTTATGACATTTCCAATCCGGTCAATCCGGTGAATGTGGGCCATGCCAATGATGGTGGCCTCGCGCGGCAAGTCGTGGTGGTGGGAAATTACGCCTACCTGGCCTCGGTAAACAGCGGCTTGCGCATTTACGATGTCTCCAACCCCGCCAATCCCATGAGTGTGCGATTGCTCAATTCCTCGAGTACCATGGCAGTCGCCGCCGCTGGGCGATACCTCTGTTATGCCACCGTTAATGGCTGGGTGTGCATTGCGGATATCAGCGACCCGCTGAACGTGCTTCCGGTGAGTTACGTCAATACTGGCAAAACCCCATCCGCCCTGGCGATGACGGAGCGTTATCTCTGCCTGGGCCTCAGCTTTGAAGGCATGCTCATTTACGACCTGAGCAACCCGGCTAATCCGATCCAGGTGGCCACTACCAAGGATTATGGGTATGCCCAAAATATCACCATTGCCGGCAATAATGCCATTCTGGCAAACGGCGCGGATGGGATTCGCATTTATGCACTCCAAGTGGCTAACGCTCCTGTTTATCAAGGCAGCGGGTTCGGGCTCACCGATATCCCGACCACCAGTCTGAACGGGACGCTAACAGACCGCCAACTCTCTGCCAACGTGGCATTGCTGAGTGCGAATCAGACATTTTCAGGCATCAACAACCTGACCAATGCGGCGAACACCGTCGCGGGGGTATTTGTCGGTAGTTTCAGCGGCAATGGTGCAAGTTTGACCAATCTGAATGCGAGCACCTTGGCCAGCGGCACCCTCGTGGAGGCCCGGCTTTCCACCAATGTGACGCTGCTGAATGGGAATCAGACGTTCTCCGGTATTAATCGTCTCACCAATACGGCGAATGCCATGTCGGGTGCATTTACCGGCGGCTTTAGCGGCAACGCCGCCGGACTGACCAATGTGAACGCCGCGAACGTGGTCGGCACCCTAGCGGACGCGCGACTCTCCACCAACGTGGCGCTACTAAACGCGAATCAGACGTTCGCGGGCGTAAACCAACTCACGAACGCCGCGAACACGCTGGCGGGTTCGTTTACCGGCAGCTTCAGCGGCAATGCGGGAAGCCTGACCAACTTGAATGCGAGCACCGTTGCCAGCGGCACCCTCGCCGAGGCCCGGCTTTCGACCAATGTGACGCTGTTGAACGCGAACCAGGCGTTCTCCGGGGTGAACCAGCTTACCAACGCGGCGAATTCCTTGGCCGGAACCTTCACGGGAGCCTTTAACGGCAACGCCAGCGGGCTTACCAATGTGATCGGCACCAATGTGATCGGCACCCTGCCGGATGCGCGACTGTCCGCCAATGTGGCGTTGCTCAATGCCAATCAAGCGTTCGCCGGCGCCAACACGCTCACCAATGCGGCCAATACCCTGGCAGGAACGTTCACCGGCAGTTTCACAGGCAACGCCGGGAGCCTCACCAACCTGAACGCCAGCACGCTGGCCAGCGGCACCGTGGCTGATGCGCGGCTCTCCGCCAATATCCCGCGCCTGAACGCCAACCAAAGCTTCACTGGCACCGTCTCGTTCTACCCTGTCGGGGCGCCATTTGCCGTGGGAAGTTCCACCCTGGTTGCCAACCTGAATGCCGATCAACTCGATGGGTTAAACGCCACCGCCTTCTGGCAGTTGGGTGGCAACAGTAACAGCACGGTTGGAGTCAATTTCCTGGGCACCACGGACAACCAGCCGTTGGAATTCAAAGTCAACAATCAGCGGGCGGTGCGCTTCGAACCGGGTGCTGGCGGCATGCCCAACCTGATTGCTGGCGCCAGCAATAATTCGGTTTTGCTGGCGGTTTCGGGTTCCACCATTGCCGGCGGCGCCAACAACACCATTCAAGGTAGCACGGTCCATTCCAGCATCTCTGGCGGCATTTCCAACGTTGTACAAAGTAGCGCCTCCTTTGGAGCGATTGGCGGCGGTATGGGGAACGTCATCAGCGGGCTTTCCGTGGGCGCAACCATTCCTGGCGGCCAAAGCAACACGGCTGGCGGTTTCTGCTCCATTGCCATGGGCAACGCCTCCATCGCCAATGGCTATGTGGCCACCGCCATGGGAAACAGCACCACATCCACTGCCAACTACGCCACCGCCATGGGCATGGGGACCACCGCCAGCGGCGGTGCGGCCACCGCCATGGGCATGAACACCATCGCCTCCGGTTTTGGTGCCACCGCTGTGGGCGGGAATACAATCGCCAATGGGGGATACTCCGTGGCTATGGGCTATGGTTCGGTGGCCAGCAATGCTTACGGTTTTGCCTTGGGCTATCATGCGTTATCCTTGCACAACGGTTCGTTTGTCTGGGCGGATGCCACCGGGGCGGATTTTCCCTCCACCGCCTTCAATCAATTCCTCATTCGTGCCTCCGGCGGCGTCGGCATCGGGATCACGAATCCCGTCAGCGCCTTACATGTGGCCGGCATTGTCACCGCCGACGCCTTTCGCGGCAATGGCGCCAATCTAACCAACGTCAGCGCGGGCAATCTAGCCAGCGGGACGCTGGCGGACACCCGGCTTTCGACCAACGTGGCGTTGCTTAATGCCAATCAGACATTTTCCGGCGTCAACACGCTTTCCAACGTGGCCAACAGTCTGGCCGGCACGTTCACGGGTAACTTCAACGGCAACGCGGGCGGGGCGACCAACCTCAACGCCACCAACCTCGTCGGCATCTTGCCGGATGCGCGGCATTCGGCCAATATTCCACGCCTCAATACCAACCAAACGTTTACCGGAACCGCCGCATTTGCTCCGGCCAGCGGAGCTCCATTTACGGTCGGCAATTCCATCCTGGTGACCAACTTGAACGCCGATTTATTGGATGGCTTAAACAGCGGAGCGTTCGCGTCGAATATCCACAACCATGCCGGCACGGACATCACCACCGGCACGCTGGCGGACAGCCGACTTTCCGCCAACGTGGCACTACTGAATGCCGGCCAGACATTTACCGCCCCCCTCACCGTCAGCACGAACGTCAAGGTGAGCGGGTTGATCCGTCTGGGTACGGAAACCAACACCACGGATGCTCCTTATCCCCAGGGTTTAGTCATCCGCCGCATCAATAGCCTGGCCATCCAAGTCTCCAATGTCGTGGCCCGCAGCGACTATCTCACCTTGCAGCGCGATGGCACTTACGGCGGACTGGTGATCCGCTATCCCGCCGGGTGCCCGGCGCAAACGATCACGTGCATGGGTATGAGCGATCAGGGCGTCGCTGTCAATTTTTACGCGGGCTGGACGACCAATCCCGCCGTTGCCGGCGTGCTGCAACTCTGCACGGATGCGCAAAATGCGGTCCACATCCAATGCACCTTTGGCAATACGTACAACGCGGGACACGTCACCCAAGTCAACATCTCACGCAATGGCTCGGACAACTTTTGGATCGGGACGGTTACTTCCACCTATAACCAATAGCGCTGGTCAGTACCCGTTGTTACTTTTGTCCGGCGCATGACGGTTGGCGGATGAAGCTATGATGGGCCCGAGCCGCCCTTGAGTTTTTCGATCTCGTGCATCAGGCAGGTAATCAGCATGTGCAGCCGCTCGGGGAGGTCGGCGGTTTCCAGCACGACCTGGCGATTTTCCGGTGCCACGAGCATGGAGGCGGCCACCATGTCAGCCAGTTGATCGGGGTCCTTGATCTGATCCAGGTATTCCATGACCTCGCTCACGGTGGGAATGATCGGCGCGGACTTGACTGATTTTGACGGTTTGGCGGAAACCGGGAAAGGTAATCCCAACTCCAAGCGGGCTTTGGTGACCTTCCGCAAGGTATGCACATAGGATTGCACCTCGAGCTGGTTTACAGTGGGGGTTTTCAGGTAGCTCACTTCATGCAAACGGTAGGGGCGGCTACTGAGCACCGGTCCCAATGCCACCCGGTTCAGCCCCATCAAGATCAGATGATACGTGTTATCCTTGTGTTTCACACAGGCGCGAATCAGCCCCACGCTGGCGATCGGGCAGGGCAGGGTGCGCTTGCAACCTGCCCGCCGCATGGCCACACAAAACATGCGATGCGTCCCCAGCGCATCGGTCAGCATTCGCCGATAGCGCGGTTCATAAATATACAACGGCACCATCGCGCCGGGAAACAGCACGGCGTTGGGCAGCGTCATAACTCCAATTGAGGATGGCAGTCGCACGGGGAGAATGTAGCCGTTCACGCGCATAAATCAAGCGTACAACAATTCTTGCCAAAATCGCCGCTCCACGTCATGCTTTGCCCGGCTATGAAAACGAAAGTCGCATTAATTGTAGTGATTATCATCTGCATCTTCCTGGGTGTGGCGCTCATCAAGCTTGGGAAGAAGACGGATGAAATAAAAATCGTCGAAACGAAGACGGTCGTCACCTTTTCCAATGACCTGTCCCAGACCAGCGCCAAGCTTGAGGAAGAACGATTGGTGAACATCAACCTGACCACCAATCTAAACAATGCGGAGAAGAAGATCGAAGAACTCACCTCCAATCTCAAGCAAACCCAGGGGGAAGTGGAACGCGTGAAGGGGGAATCCGCCGAGGCTGCCCGGGTGGCCGCGGAACGCGCCAAACAACTTGAAGAGATGGCCAAGGCCCTGCAGGCGGATATTGACCAACGCGCCAAAAAAATCACCGACCTTGAGGCCGAACGCGACCGTCAGGCGCAGCGCTTGGGCGAGTTGACCAACCAGATCGGCCAGCTCGAGTTGAAAATTTCAGATACCGAGCGCAAACTGGCAGCTTCCGAAGGTGACCGGGAATCCCTGCTCAAGGAACTCAAGCGGATGCTCGCGGAGAAGTCCGAACTCGAGCGGCAATTTAACAATATGGCGTTGCTCAAGGAGCAGGTGAAGAAACTCAAAGAGGAGCAGGCGGTTGCCCAACGGCTCGATTGGATGCGCAAGGGCATGTACTCGGATAAGCGTGGCGCCGCCGGCCTCCAATGGGGTGTGAAGAAGCCGGAACCCGCCAAGAGCGGCAGTCCCGACCTCAATGTCGAATTTCGCCCGAACGCTCCCGCAAAAGTCGTGCCGCCGAATAATAAATAAGTGCGGGTTGGGGATTAGCGGCGCGCTTGGAGTCGAAGTGTAAACCGGGGGGGGGGAAGCCCTCAGGTCTGTTAGAAGCGGAAAGATGTTAATTTGATCCGCTGCGGTCTGGTTGCGCGAACACGACTGGATCACGCACGGGTCAACCATGAACTCAATATGAAATCATTTTTGACCGCGAGACGACTCAGGTGCGCTGTCGCATTGTTCTGCCTTTGGTCTTGCCTGGCAGGCGCTGCGGATTATCTGGCTTCCGCTAGTGCGGCGGAGGATTTAACTGCGCTCTCGCTTCAGGAACTCATGGCAGTGAAGATCGAGCATGTGTCCACCCCGTCGCGATTCACGCAAAAGGCGAGCGAGGCGCCGTCGTCGGTGTCGGTGATCACGTCGGAGGAGATCAAAATTTACGGTTACCGCACGTTGGCAGATGTGTTGCGTAGCGTGCGCGGGCTGTACGTCAGCTATGATCGGAGTTATTCGTATCTTGGGGTCCGTGGCTTCAGCCGGCCTTCGGATTATAATTCCCGTGTGCTGGTGTTGGTGGACGGGCATCGTCTGAACGACGGGCTCTTTGGTGGCGGGTATATTGGTCACGAGTTCATTCTCGACGTGGACCTCATTGACCGCGTGGAGGTTGTGCGTGGTCCCAGCTCCTCGCTTTACGGCAGCAGCGCGTTCTTCGGCGTGATCAATGTTATCACCAAGCGCGCTGCGGATTTGAAGAATGTGGAGGTGTCCGGGGAGGTTGGCGGCCAGGAGAGTTACAAGGGGCGGTTCAGTTACGCTGGCACGTTTACCAATACGGGTGTGCAGTTTGTACTTTCCGGATCGTACTACGACAGTGCTGGTGACCGTCATCTCTACTTTCAGGAGTTCGATACCCCCGCCAATAACCATGGGATAGCGAATAACCTCGACCATGAACAAGCCTGGAATCTGTTCGGCAGCTTATCTTGGAAGGACCTAACTTTATCTGCCGCCTATGTGGCGCGCCAGAAATACATCCCCACCGCCTCATGGGACACGCTGTTTAATGATCCGCGCTACAACGCCCAGGATGATCGCGGCTACATTGATCTGAAGTGGCAACGCGCACTCAACGAGGACAATGAACTTCTGGCACGTGTCTATTTCGACGACTACCGCTACACGGCGGATTATCCGAATCCCCCCGCGGCTCCGCCTGGCGCGGCGATGAGCCGCGACGACGATCTGGCCCAGACCGTAGGGGGGGAAATCCAGTGGACGCGGCACTGGCGCCAGCATGTGTTTACTTTTGGCGCGGAAATGCGCGACCATCTTCATCAGGACCAGTCCTTTTATGATGTGAACCCGCGCACCGTCTATCTGGACGACCATCGCTCCAGTTTGGACGCGGCCTTCTATGCGCAAGGGGATTTCACGGTTCTAACCAACCTGCATTTGAACGCCGGTGTGCGCTACGATTACTTTGAAATGTTTGGCGGCAACGCCAATCCGCGGGCTGGCCTGATCTATAACCCGTGGCAGCCAACCACCTTCAAGCTGCTTTATGGAACGGCATTTCGTGCGCCGAATATGTTTGAAACCCGCTACCAGGTGCTGCCGGCCAACGTCGGTAATCCAGATCTGTCCCCAGAGAAAATCCAGACCTACGAAGCCGTCTATGAGCAGCGGCTGCCGGCCAATTTGCAACTGACCTTGAGCGGTTATTACTACCATATTGATGATCTCATGTACCAGGTCGAGGTGGCACCCAACTCGTTTATGTTCAGAAACACTGGCGGTGCCAACGCCAAGGGGATCGAGACGGAACTCGCGTGGTTGCCACCCTGCGGCGCGCGTGCACGTGCCAGCTACGCACTCCAACGCGCCGAGGACGCCACCACCGGCGCTATCCTGGTCAATTCGCCCCAGCACCTGGCCAAGCTCAACGTTCTCGCCCCACTCTGGCAGGACAAGGTCTTCACCGGCGTGGAAGTGCAATACTCCGGTCGCGTGCAAACCATCACGGGTTCGGCTGTGGACGACTTCTGCGTTATGAATTGGACGCTTTACAGTCAGCGGATCATCAAAGGCGTGGAGGCTTCTGCTAGTGTCTATAACCTGTTCGACACGCGTTACGCTTTTCCCGGTGGCCCGGGACATATCCAGGACCGGCTCTGGCAGGACGGACGGTCATTTCGTGTAAAACTCACGTATCGCTTCTAAAACACATCCGTCGCAAGCACTACCCTATCAAATTGCACCAGAGTTGAAGACACGTATCACCATCAGGAAAGGAAGCGGAAGCCGTCGAGCGGTAATGGATGGCTGTGGTCCAGGGTGGTGGCGGGTCGCGGACAGTCTCGTGTTGCTGTTGGCTTGGTGGGGGCTCTTGGTTACAAGTCATGCCACTACGCCTCCCGGGCGCAGCGAGTACGAACTCAAGGCGGCCTTTCTCCACAAATTCGCCATGTTTGTCGAATGGCCGGTGCAGTCGTTTGACACAACCAATGCCCCTATTGTTATCGGCATTCTGGGGCGGGACCCGTTCGGGCCGAAGTTGGAGGCGGTGCTCGCCAGCAAGCGTGTCCATGGTCGCGCTGTGGAGTTTCAGCGCTTTGCCAGAGTTGAAGATGTCCTTTTGGCACGGTGTCAGATGCTGTTCATCGCGTCATCGGAACAGGCACGGTTGCCTGCCATTCTCGAAGCGATCAAGACGGTCCCCTTGCTCACGGTGGGGGACTCGCCGGGCTACGGCGAAACGGGCGTGATGATCAACCTGGTGGTGCGCGAGCAGAGTCTGCGCTTCGAGATTAATCGTCAGTCCGCCGTGCGGGTGGGCTTGCAAGTCAGTTCCCAGTTACTTGAGCTGGCCCTCCCCACTCGGGAGCGTCCTCAATCCCGTTCCCAATAACCATGCGCTGCCTCCTTGATCTTCCGCTCCGTCGAAAATTGCTGGTGCTGGTAATGGCCAGCAGCACACTCGCCCTGCTGTTGGCGGCGGGCTCGTTCAGCGTCTATGAATGGTTCATTCTCCGCGACACCGCGCGGCGCGACGTGCAAACCCAGGCGGAAATCCTCGCTGCCAACGTCAGTGCCGCCGTCGAGTTTGGCGATGCGGACCACGCCCGCCGCATCCTGCGGGTACTGCAGATGCGCCCGCAGTTCGACCTTGCTTGTGTCTTTGATGAAAACCGGCGCTTGCTGGCCGGTTACACGAACGAATTCAATCCCGAGCCGGTCCGCTGGCTCAATCCGATTCCCCAAGGTGTTCAATCCGAGGCGGGGCATCTCGTGGTTTTTCAGCCGGTCATGCATGATAACCACGTTGCCGGCACGCTCTATCTGCGGTCGGAATTCAGCCCCATCCGGGCGCGTTTTGGGCAGTACCTGGGTTTGGCGATGCTGGTGCTGCTGGCCTGCTGGTGGATTGCCTTTGGGCTGGCCGCACGCCTCCAACGCATTGTCTCCCAGCCCATCCTTGAGCTGGCCCGGACTGCCCGTGACGTGACGGAGCGCAAGGACTACTCGTTACGGGCCGTCAGTCAGAGCCATGATGAAGTGGGGCTCCTCATTGAGGGGTTCAACGAGATGTTGACGCAAATTCAGGCCCGCGACGTTGCCCTGCAAAAGACGCAGGATGATCTTGAACGCCGGGTGACCGAGCGCACCAGCCAGCTTCAGGATGAAATTGTCCAGCGCCGCCGCATTGAAGCCGCGTTGGCCGATGAAAAGGAGCGCCTCGCGGTCACGCTCCGCTCCATTGGTGACGCCGTAGTGGCCACGGATCGCGAGGGTTGCATCGTGCTGTTCAATCCGGTGGCGGAACAACTCACCGGCTGGGGTGCGGCCGAAGCTGCGACCCGTCCCCTGCCGGAAGTGCTGCAACTATTTCATGATAAGACGCGGCAGCCTTGTGAGAACCCCGTGACCCGCGTGCTCGCCAGCGGCGGTCCGGTGGAACCCAGTGAAGGCACCCTGCTCGTCTCGCGCGACGGCACGCAGCGCCTCATTGCCAGCAGCAGCGCGCCGATCCGCGATCGTGCCGGCCAGATCATCGGCGTCGTGTTGGTATTCCGCGATGTCACTGAGAAGGAGCGCACGACGCAGGAACTGCTCAAGGCCAGCAAACTCGAATCCATCGGTCTGCTGGCGGGCGGCATCGCGCATGACTTCAACAATATTCTCACGGCCATTCTCGGCAATATTTCGCTCGCCCGGTTGATCGCGCAACCGCAGGACGAACTGGCTGAGGCCTTGCTCCACGCGGAGAAAGCCGCCGCCCGCGCCGGCGATCTCACCCGCCAACTCTTGACGTTCTCCAAGGGTGGTTCGCCGATGAAGCAGAGCGCCTCGCTGGCGGAGATCATCAAGGAAACCACCGCCTTTGTCCTGCACGGTTCCAACGTCGGGCTGCAACTTGAGTTGGCCACTGACTTGTGGCCGGCCAGCATTGACGTGGGCCAGATCAGTCAGGTCATCCACAATCTCGTGCTCAATGGCATCCAAGCCATGCCCAAGGGCGGCACGTTGGACGTGCGCGCGGCCAACGTTTCGATCCCGGAACATCACGGTACGGTGCTGCGTCCCGGCCGCTATATCTCGATCACCATCCAGGACACCGGCACCGGCATCGCGCCGGAGCACTGTCAGCGCATCTTCGACCCGTACTTCACCACGAAGAAACAAGGCAGCGGCCTCGGTTTGGCGACCACGTACTCCATCATCCGCAAACACGAAGGGAACATCACGGTGCAGTCGGAACTCGGGCGGGGCACCACCTTTCAGATTCATCTGCCGGCATCCAGTACGCCAACGGTCGCCCCAGCGGAGCCGCCCCCCGAGCCGTTGGCTGGGCAGGGCCGCATTCTGATCATGGATGACGAGGAGCCCATCCGCTCCTTGGTGATTCGGATGCTTCAACCGTTGGGCTACGAGGTCAAGGCGGCGGCGGACGGTGCTGAAGCCTTGCGTATTTACGAAGAGGCCCGCGCCGCCCACCAGCCGATTTCCGTCGTGATTCTTGATCTCACCGTTCCCGGTGGCATGGGTGGATTGGAGGCGTTGCAACGCCTCCGCGCCCTGGATCCCCACCTCAAAGCCATCGTCTCAAGCGGTTA
This sequence comes from Verrucomicrobiota bacterium, assembly GCA_037139415.1. NCBI lineage: Bacteria > Pseudomonadati > Verrucomicrobiota > Verrucomicrobiota bacterium. The sequence goes on from JBAXGN010000068.1 coordinate 26,197, forward strand.
CTCAGAAGATCCCGTCATGGCCCACCATCGCGAGCACGGTTTTGATGCGATGGTTACCAAACCCTACCGGCTTCAAGAGTTCACGCACACCTTGCAGGAGGTGTTGAAGCAAGTGAAGGTTTGAGTCACGGGCGGGCCGTTTCGACACCTTGCGCGCCATTCCGCGGTAGCGAGATTGCCGTGCGTCACTTCGGATTTCGGGTCAAACTTTTTCCGGCACCGCCCATGGTTCCCGATAGGTGCGCCGCAGATAGCGGTTGGCTGCGGGATTGCGGAACGTTTCCGAGGCGCCATCAAATTCCAGCCGGATGTTGCCCAATCGCCAGGAGGTATTGGCCAGGTGACAGAGCAGCGTGGATTGGTGTGCCTGTTCCACATCGGCGTTGGGCAGCTTGTTGGAGCGGATGCAGTCGAGGAAATTCTGCACATGCTCCCGGTCCGCCTGCCGTCCGCACGCAGATACGACGGACTTGCCCTTTTCGTCAAACGCCTGCCAGCCATCGCCATGCCGGCCAAAGTACAGGAATCCCTTGGTGCCATAAAGCTCCACCCGCGTGCTGTTAAACGGCCAGTTCGGTGGCACATCTTTATCCCGCATGTCCATGGGCGTCTTCATGATATATGGCGTCCACAAGGAGGACTCGGTGATCAGTGTAAAGGAGCCATAGTCGAACGAGGCGATTTGGGTATCCGGCGTGTCGCGGCCATCTTTCAGCACACTGATTCCGCCCGTATGGTTGACGCTACCGGGGGCGGGCGGATCGCCCATGAGGCAGCGCGCCGCATCCACTTGGTGTACCAGGTCGCCGGGGATGGGGCCGCAACTGTAATCAAAATACCCTAACCACCGGCGACTGGGGTTGTAGGGTGCTTTGGGGGCCGGACCGCACCACAATTCATAATCGAACCCTTCCGGCACCGGCTGGTCTGGCCCGGCTTTGACAAACGGGTGGTTCATCATGTTATAGACCTTCACCAGTTTTACGTCCCCGAGTTGGCCGGTCTTGATATAGGCCATGGCATCCTGCAGATAGCGCGTGCTGCGGGTCTGCAACCCGGCTTGGACCACGCGTTGATACTTGCGCGCCGCCGCGACCATCTGGCGCCCTTCCCAGAGGTTATGCGACAGCGGTTTTTCCACGTACACATGCTTGCCGGCCTGGCAGGCAAGGATGGTGCCCAAGGCGTGCCAATGATCGGGCGTGGCGTTCACCACCACGTCCACGGACTTGTCCTCCAGGATGCGCCGGAAATCCTGCACCAGTTTCGGCGTGTGCTTCCCGGCCTTGGTTACGGTGTCCTTGGCCCGTGGCAGGCGGCGGGAATCCGGGTCGCAGAGATAGGCGAGTTCCACGTCCGGGCGCTCGGCAAACTTCTCCGCCAGAAACGTGCCGCGCCCTCCCAGCCCCATCACGCCCACGACCATTTTATCATTTGCCGCAAAGGCGCTCGGGCCGTTGAGCACGGACACGGCGGCGATGGCGCCGGCGGAATTTTTCATAAACGCGCGTCGGTTGAATGTATTCATAAAAAATGGGGTCACGTTAAATTGTGAGCCCACCTTAGCGGAACGCGGGTTGCTTGACCAGCATTTGATGATGAAAAGAGTGTTCCGGGGAGGTGACTTTCCATCCATTCCGCGTTGCATTGTGCGACCACACGAGTAACATCACCCCATCTTTATGAGCACCATGCGTAACTATTTTATGGGCGTTGCCTTGGGCGGCGTCCTGTCCGTCCTGCCGGCATTTGTGGCGCGCGGCACGGTTACGGAGTCGGCCCGGGAGATTCCCATCGCCAAGGAGGTGGATGTGGTGGTGGTGGGCGGATCATCCGGGGCGGCCAGCGCCGCCATGGCGGCGGCAGAGGCGGGAGCCAGGGTTTTCCTGCTCGCCCCGCGCTCGTATCTGGGCGAGGACATGTGCTCCACGCTGCGGCTGTGGTTGGAGGAGTCCGAGCAGCCCCAATCCCCCTTGGCCCGCCGCATCTTCGCCGAACCCGGCGAGGATGACGCGAGCGTGGGTGGGTCCGGACAGCGGGAATCGAACGCCCTGGATTATTCATACACCACCAGCATTCCCGCCGTCCTGAAACATCGGGACACGGAGCCGCCGTCCCGATTGAAAGACGGGCTATTCACCGATTCCAGCCGGCACAGCGTGCAATATAACGGGGACGTGGCAGTCATCGCCGACTTGGGCAGCGCCAAACCGGTCAAAGAGGCGCGCGTGGTGTGCTACTACCGGGCGGATTCGGACTTCAACCCCGGCAGCGTGAGCGTTTCGACCAGCGCTGACAAAGTCAAGTGGGTCGAGGGCGGCAAGTTTCCCTGCACGGCCCCGGTCAAAGAAGTGTTACAGATGACGCTGCCGATCGGCGCGTCGGCGCGTTACGTCAAATTCGACTTCCAGCGGGTGGCAGGCGGCAAGCGTTTGTTGCTGGGGGAAATCACGCTGATTGGGGCTGGCGGTGAAGTCGCAAAACCCGCCGCTCCAGTGTTCCAAACGTCGAAAAGCGGTGAGTCCAAAGGGTTCGTGAAGCTGGTCAAGCCCATGCAGGCCAAGCGGGTGCTTGACGAGGCGCTGGTGGCAGCCAAGGTGGATTTCCTCTTCAGTTGTTATCCCACTGAATTGCTGGTGGACGCGCAGAACAAGCCGTGCGGTGTGGTGATGGTCAACCGCTCCGGCCGCCAGGCGGTCCTTGCCAAGGTCATCATTGACGCCACGCCACGGGGCATCGTGGCGCGCATGGCGGGCGCCCAGTTCCAGCCGTATCCCGCCGGGGAATACGTCTTCCAACGGGTGGTCGTGGGCGGCGAACCGGTGGCGAACCCGAAGCTCACCGCACGCAAGTTGAGCCAGACTTACAAGTCGGTGCGCACGTTCAAGGACGGCTCCAAGGACGCGCCCGTGATCGAATACACGCTGCGCCTCCCGATGCGCGATGGCAGTTTCGCGTCCTTTGCCGAGGCCGATCACCAGGCGCGCGATTTGACGTGGCAATCCGGTCTCCTGGACGAATCAGAAATCCTGTTTCAAGTGCCGCCTGACCCGATGCGCGGCAAGAAAAGTATCACGCAACCATGGACAGGAGTCGCGGCGCTGGACCTGGATGCGTTCCGCCCGCATGGCACCAGCCGTTTTTACGTGCTGGGGGGATGCGCTGATTTGCCGCGCGATCAGGCCGCGCTCGTGTTGCGCCCGCTCGCGCTCATGGACCTGGGGTCGCGCGTGGGCAAAGCTGCCGCCGCCGAGGCCAAATCGTTGCCCGCGCCGGTCGGTCCGACGGTGGCGGCGGGCACCGCCATCCATGAGGCTCCCAAAACCAGCACGTTCACGGGCGAGTTGAGGGAAACGCTCACCGGCCTGCGCCCCGTCGAACGCAAAGCGGCGAAGCTGCATTCGCCGGAGCGGGCATTGCCAGTCCTGGGCATGTACGATTGCGTGGTGGTGGGCGGCGGCACGGGCGGCGCGCCCGCCGGCATCGGCGCAGCGCGGGGCGGCGCCAAGACCCTGCTGGTTGAGTATCTGCACGGCTTGGGCGGCGTGGGCACACTGGGCATGATCGGCTCGTATTATCACGGTTATCGCGGCGGATTCACCGCCGAGGTGGATAAGGGCGTGGCCACGATGCACGATCCGAAACGCCCCGCGCCGCGAACGGGCGCGTGGGAGATCAACCCCAAGGTGGAATGGTGGCGGCAAGCCAACCGCAAGGCCGGGGCCGAGGTTTGGTTCGGCGTACTCGGCTGCGGCGCGCTGGTGGAGAACGGCGTGGTCAAGGGCGTCATCCTCGTCACACCGGAAGGGCGTGGTGTGGTCATTGCCAAGACGGTGATTGATTCCACGGGCAACGCCGATGTCGCCGCCGCCGCCGGCGCGAAGTACGTCTATACGGATGCCGATGATGTCGGCGTGCAAGGCACGGGTTTGCCGCCGCGCGAGCTGGGCGGCGGCTCCATCAACACCGATTACATGTTCGCCGATGATACGGATGTCGTGGATTTCTGGCATCAATTCATCCTATCGCGCCAGCGTTTCCGGGGCGCGTATGATTTGGGGCAGCTCGTGGATACGCGGGAGCGCCGCCGCATCGTAGGGGACATCACGATTTCGCCCATGGACATCATCCTCGCCCGCACGTACCCGGATGCGCTGGTGTTGTCCAAGAGTAATTTCGACTCGCACGGGTTCACGGTGCATCCGTTGTTTGTGGCGATGCCGCCGGACAAGAAGGGCTTGAGCTTGTGCGTGCCGATGCGCGCGTTGTTGCCGCAGGGGTTGGATGGCATCCTGGTGACGGGCCTGGGCGTCAGCGCGCACCGCGACGCGATGCCGGTGATCCGCATGCAGCCGGACATCCAGAACCAGGGCTACGCGTGCGGCCGCGCCGCCGCGATGGTGGCCCACAGCGCGGACACGATCCGCAAAGTGGATATGAAAGCGTTGCAGAAGCATCTGGTGGAAGTCGGCATCATCCCGGAGGAGGCGCTCGCGTATAAAGACTCCTTCCCCATGCCGCTGGCGCGCGTGGCCGAAGCGGTGGCGCAGGTGACGAAAGCCGCCAACGCCACCAACGAGGTGGATGGCGTGATCCGGGATCGCGATGCGCTCGCCATCATTTTCGCGCAACCGCAGGATTCCATTGCGCTGTTGGAAAAGGCGCACGCCGCCGCCCAAGGCGAGAAAAAACTCGCCTACGCGCACATCCTGGCGATGCTCGGCAACGCCAGCGGCGGACCCACGTTGCTGGCGCACATCCGCAACGCCAAGGGCTTTGACACCGGCTGGAATTACAAGGGCATGAGCCAGTTTGGCCGCAGCTTGAGCGAGCTGGATTCATACATCGTCGCCTTGGGCCGCACCCACCAGCCCGGCGCGTTCGAGGTCATCGCCGAAAAAGCGCGCACGCTGGATGCCGCCAAGGAATTCTCGCATCACCGCGCCTGCGCCATGGCGTTCGAAACGATCGGCGACCGCCGCGCGGCGGGACTCCTCTTCCAAGTCCTCCAGCAACCCGGCATGATGGGGCACTCGACGACGACCATCGGTAGCGCCCAACAACAAATGCTGCCCGGCAAAACCGAAAACGTGCAGCGCAACGAATCCCTGCGCGAGATTGTGCTCGCGCGGGCGCTCTACCATTGCGGGGATCAGGACGGCCTGGGCGAAAAACTCCTCAAACAATACGCGGCGGACCTCCGCGGCCATTACGCTCGCCATGCCCAGGCGGTGTTGGACGCGGGCAAGCCGGGGAAATAAAGCTGCTGCCACGGGCGGGAACTTGGAGTGATTACAGGAGCACAGCGCAGACCTCCTGATGCGCTCCGAAATTGCTTATGGCGATCTTGCTTAAGCGGATCGATGCTTGGCGCTTTAACTTGCCCGACTTTCTTCCTGTCGTATTGAACCTTTTCTGGCAATCCGCATTCTACTGGGTATAAATGCTGGTAGTGGCGAATAGTGAACAATTGCCGGTGGAGCAAGCCAGGGCCGGGGAACCGGGGGCTTGGGACACGCTTTTCCACCGATACCAGTTGCCGCTTTACACCTATGTATTTGAACTGGTCAACGATGAGCAAGCCAGCCTGGATATTGTCCAGGAGACGTTCATCAATGCCGCGCGCCATCTCATGCAATTGCGCGATAATGACCGGTTTGGCTCGTGGCTGTTCGGGATTGCTCATCAAAAATGCGCGCAACAGTGGCGGCGAAAACCGGTGGCGCAGGTGCCGGTCGAAGCGTGTGAAGAAGATTTACCCGATTTGCAAGCAGACCCGGGTGACTGGCTTATCCGCAAAGAAGCCGAGGAGGATTTTATGCGTTGCCTGAACCAATTGCCGATCCCGCAGCGCACGGTTTTGCTGCTTCATTTCCTGGAAGATTTTTCCCTGGAGGAGATCGCGGAGATAACCGGCGCCGGGTTGGGAACCGTAAAGTCACGAATTCATTACGCGAAGAAAACCCTGCGCCAACTGCTGGAGAAACAACGATGAAAACACCACGCGAAGTGTTATTAGCCCGCCACCAAGCGGCCAATGCCAAGCTGGACGCGTTGCGACGCGAATTTGTGGCCGAATTCAACGGCACTGCGCCAAAATACGAGCCGGTACGGAATGCCGGTTTCTTGAACCAGCTCTGGCTGGAATTATTTTGGTCTTCCCGCAAGGTCTGGCTGGGCTTTGTCACGACATGGATGGTTTTGGGGCTGATGCATGTGGTCTGTTTGGGAACCGCCGACTCCGCCATGGCCAGGGCAGAAACCGATTCGCCGCAAATGCTGGCGTTGCTACGTGAGCAGAATCGTCTGCGGGTTGAATTGACGGAGGCGTTGCGTTCCGAGCCCGCGGCGGTTTCCCCCTTTCGGCCGAGCCCGCGTAGCGAGGCGAATCCGGTATCTTTAACCGTGTAATTCTAGAGAACGATTATGAATGAGAAATCAAACGATACGATCATGCGGGAGCCATCCATCCTTCGCCGCTTTTTAAGTTGGTGGTTTTCGTGGCGAATCATCCGGCGGATGCTGTGGGGCGTAGCAATCATGATCACCCTGGTCGCCCTGTTCTACCTGGTGGAGAACCTGCGCGGAAAGTATGCGTGGGAAGGATTCAAAAAGGAATGGGAGGCCAAAGGAGAAAAGTTTACGCTGAGTGCCTTTGTTCCTCCGCCGGTTCCAGAGGCGCAAAATCTGGCGATGACTCCTCTGTTAAAATCCATTTTTGATTATCAACGCACCACTAATGGAATGCGATACAACGATACCAATGGCCTGGCGCGCTTGGAGGCGATTTCCAAGGGGCTGGATAGGGTTAATTTGACAGAGCTACGCTTGGGTAGTTTGGATAAAGGAACCTTTGCCGATCTTGAGGCCACCCGGGAATTCTTTCGTGGTAATACCAATTTCCCTCAGGTAGCGGGATCCGGTACCGCCGCACAGGACATCGTGACGGCCATGAGCAAATTTGATCCACAAATCAAAGAGCTGCTGGCCGCTTCGGCGGAGCGTCCGTTCTGCCGGTTCCCGGTTTCGTATGAGGAGCCGATGCCCTTTAATATTTTGTTGCCGCATCTGGGCACGATCAGGCCCTTGATCCATGTGCTACAAATACGAATCGTGGCGAACTTGGCTGCTGGCCATACCGGGGAGGCTTTTGAGGAACTTAAATTGAGTTTTCGCCTGGCCGGTTCCATCCAACATGAGCCATGTCTAATCAGTCATTTGGTACGGACCGCCGGGTTGACCGTCAGTTTGCAATCATTGCGTGAAGGGCTGGCACGTCATGCCTGGAACGAGGCGCAATTGAGCGAAATACAAAAGTATCTGGCATCCCAGGATATTGTAACGGAGTTCAATTTCGCCATGCGGACTGAGCGGGCGGCGTGCCTGGATGGGCTGGAGTATTTCCGACGCCAAGGGCTAAGGTCCGATTTAACACCATTTCTGTGTATGGCAACGGATGGGGGAAACGCTAGCGTTCCACTGTCGGTGCAATCGATGGCGCTTATCCCAAGCGGATGGTTTGAGCAAAACAAGGTCACGATCGCCCGGATTCAGCAGAAATTATATTTAACCGGAATGGACGCGGCCAAACACCGGTTTATCCCGCTTAATGAACAGGAGGAAAGCCGGACGATCATGGAAACCGGCAGCTCCCCATACGGTTTTTTTGCCAGAGTGTTATTGCCGGCGCTTGGCAGCGCCGCCTCCAAGAGCGCGCGTATGCAAACATTTCTCGATGAAGCACAGGTTGCCTGCGCGCTGGAACGTTACCGGCTGACGATGGGACGATATCCCGTCAACTTGGCTGAATTAGTGCCGCAAATTATTGCAGCCATTCCCAATGATATGATGGATAGTCTGCCGCTGCGGTATCGGGTGTTGCCGCATAGTGGTTATCTGGTGTACTCGCTGGGGATGAACCAGGTGGACGATGGTGGCCGGATGTACTCACCAAGCAATAACCCATCTTTTGGAAGTGCGGCAGCGGGTGATGGCCAGACATTATGGACCACCGATGTCAAAAATGACGATTGGGTGTGGATCATGCCCGGCGATTACCAACAGTTGTTGGCACCGTCTGCCAAGGAGTCCAGAAATAAAAAGAAACGCTGAGCAAGAGACTGATGCTGGAGACTGGTGGGCGAGGCTCATTTGGCGGGCACCAGCAAGGGCTTCAGCCGTGGCTCCAGCCGCAGCAACTCCGGCATCACCAGCGCCGCCATGGCGCGCGCGCCCTGCTCATTGAAATGCGTGCGGTCCTTGGGCGCGTTGGCGAACTCGGCGCTGCCGGTACCGGCATGTTCCCCAGTGGACGGCGTCTCGTCCAGCCGTATTTTTTTGCCCGTGCGTCCTGGCAGTGAAAAATGTAATTGTCTCTCCCAGTGCGTCATTTTACAGTATCGGCATGGATACAGACAAACGAACATCTTTGCCAAAGGTTTTCCCGCTCTTTGGCTGGATGTTGCTCATGGGTGGGCTGAGTGCCTTGTGTCAGGCGATCAATCTGGGCTGGGTGCGACCGCAAGCGTCGCAAATAGATTATGTGTGGTGGGATCAAGGGGCGATGTTATACTGTGCCAGTCATCTTTTGGCTGGCGATCTGCTATATCGCGATTTCTATTTTAATTATGGTCCCGTGCCATTAGTGGGGTTCAGTCTGGTCGCCAAGCTCTTCGGTATCTCGCCGTTTTCCTTTGAACTCCATAAAATTCTGATCGATGCCTTGGCGGTTATGGCAGCGTGTTGGCTGTTCTTAAAACACCTGCCACGATGGGCGGCGTTGACCGGCCTTTTGCTCACTCAATTTTGTTTTCTTACGGGTGGCACCTTTCTCCCTGGCAGCTATGAAAAACTTGGTTTGATCCTGATCGTCTTGACGTGGAATCCGCCTGGCGGTCGCTCGGCGCGTAACGCCTTTTGGGTAGGCCTGTTACTCGGGGCGTTGCAGGGGGTAAAATTCGGCTCCTGCTTTGTTGCGGGTTTGGTCGTGTTACTGCTGGACGTTTCTGCCTGGATAATGGCTGGGGGACTGCGCCAACAATGGTGGGGTTGGTTGCGCAACTTGGGAATAATTTTTGCGGGCTATGCCCTGTTCCAAACGTTCTGGGTGAGTCTGGCCTTTTCCCTGATGCCATCAGGATATGCCTGGGATGCGGTGTTTCCCAAATATATGCTGGACTGGTATGCCTCGTATGTTGGGCCGGCGCACCGGTGGCCTGGGTTCTGTAATTGGAATTATTTCATATCCTATCAGTTAGTGTTGGTTGCCGGCGTATTATTCGGCATTGGGTATCTGGTTCGCTCACTTTTGGGGAGGCTATCAGCGTCCACCAATGTCCAATGGGCGATGGGTTCACCGGAAATCACCAGCCTGCGTTTTATATTTTTCCCAATATTCTATTTGATCGGATGTTTGATCTATTTCAAACATTCCTCGAACATCATGGTTTATGGCTGGTTGACAGTAATGGCCATGCCATTTTGGTTGGTGGTTGCTCGTGGAGTTTGGCGGATCGGCTTGATCCTCATGTTGATTCCCTGCGCTTGCGTGTTGCCCGTTCATTTGTCCAGGAACCTCCTGCGTCCCATGCCAGCAAATCTGGTCAGGCATGTCATGCCCAACGGTGGCGCATTGTATTTGACCAAAGAAGAGGCTGCCGAGTTTGATGGCTTGATCAGCCGGCTTAAGCAGATTGACCAGGAAACACCTCAGAAACGTGGGTTTGTCGTCATTCCACTTGGTTATGGGGTTGGGTTTTGGGGGCAAATCCCGTTGGCGTCACGTCATCATTGGTTCTATCCCGCTGTGGTCCAGCCTTACGAAAGCGAACAAGTGTGGCAGGAGTTCGCTCATGCCAAAGCCATCGTGCTGATTTTGGCTGGTCCGGGTGATTTTTTTGGATATCCCCGGGGCCTATTGGAAAATGGCACCTGGCTACCCTTTGACACCACTCGTCAACGTGAACTGCTGAACCGTTTTGGCAAACCGATCTGGTTCGAAGGCCGTTTTGTCATCTATAACTGATTTTTTACCCGGCGGGCACAAGCGAAAACGGCCGAAAATTGTGAACGGGTGTGGGATTAATCGGGGTAAGCCGCGGCCGTTTTATGCCAACGGATTTTTCTGAAAAAGTTTCCTCTTCCTATTCGCGTTTATTCACGCAATTCGCGAGCTGCGGTAGTGACTACCGATCTTTAACCGAACTTTCGACACTGGGACGGGTTTTTAATAAAAATCCCTGGCGCAAT
>JBAXGN010000069.1 GCA_037139415.1 Verrucomicrobiota bacterium
GCGGTCGAAAGTTTGAGGATGTGAGCGTTGTTATAACTTAACATAGTAATACTAGATGTACGATCACTGGCAACTCGGCGAATTCGTATGGCGGTGGAGTTCATCAGGGTAATTTGAATAATTGCGTTTTGAGCAAAAATTTTGCCGGCGTGGGAGGTGGTGCGAATTCCAGTACTTTGAGTAATTGTTTCTTGATGGGAAATTTCGCCGTTTATAATGGCGGCGGTGCATTTGCCGGAAAACTGGTCGGATGCGTTTTAACCGAGAACTGTGCTAATTACGGCGGCGGCGTTGGCAGCGCCCAGTTATATAACTGTGTTTTGACACGTAATTCAGCCATTCTGCCAAATGGCTATGGAGGCGGTGCCGATCGTAGCACCTTGAATAATTGCACGGTTAGTGGCAATATGGCGGTTTATGGCGGTGGTGTGTGTGAGGGCGTTCTCACTAATTGTATTGTCTATTATAACACCTCGATAAGTGGGCAAAATTACGATACAACTGAAGGTGGATTTTTAACCTTTGACTCCTGTTGCACCACGCCACTGCCTCCAGGAGCGAATAACCTCTCTTCAGATCCACTCTTGGCATCAGCATCACATTTGTCACAATTCTCTCCCTGCATCGCACGTGGTAACGTGAGTTCTACCACCGGGGCTGATATAGACGGCGATCCTTGGTTTAACCCTCCCTGCATCGGGGCTGATCAATTCGTGGCTGGCATGACCACTAGGGCGCTGGCGGTTGCCATTTCCGCAACTTACACCAATGTCGCTGTCGGCTTTTCCGTGGACGTTACTGCCCAAATAGACGGTCGGCTCGACGCCAGCGTCTGGAATTTTGGTGACGGCACTGTAATTAGCAATCAGCCCTATTCCAGCCACGCTTGGAATACCCCGGGCCTGTATCCGGTACTACTGACCGCCTATGGCCAAAGTTATCCCTTGGGTCTAAGTGCGACCGTGATGGTACGGGTGGTCAGTCAGCCGGTTTATTATGTGAACTGTAGCAATTCAACCCCGGCATACCCTTTTGCCAATTGGGCCACCGCCGCCCGGACCATCCAGCAGGCCATTGATGCAGGTTCATTGCCTGGGCGACTGGTGCTGGTGACTAACGGCGTGTACGAAACGGGCGCATCCACCGCTGATGTCAGCACCACCAACCGGGTGACTTTAACCAATTCGGTTCTGGTCCAGAGCGTGAATGGACCGGAGGTTACTTGGATCGTCGGTTCCTCGAATGAAATGGTTCGGTGTGCCTATGTCGGCTCCTATGCTGGACTGAGTGGCTTTACCCTCACCAATGGCTACACCCAAGGTAGCGGTGGAGGTGCCTACGGCGAACTCAGCGGCACCATCACTAATTGCGTCATTACGGGAAATTGGGCTTATTGGTTCGGTGGTGGCACATACTCAGGAAGATTGAAACGCTGTTTACTGTTGGCCAACTATGCTGGTAGTGGCGGCGCAGCTTTTGGAGGAGTCTTCGACAATTGCATAATCTGCGGGAACCAGGCTGTGTATGGAGGGGGAACCTATAGTAGTTTTCTCAATAACTGCGTGTTGACTAACAATGTGGGAAACCAGGGCGGTGGAGCTATTTGTAGTATGATAAACAACAGTATTTTAATTGGCAATGTGGCGTGGAACGGTGGTGGCGCAGCGCTGAGCACGCTGAATAATTGTACCGTGATCAACAATACAGCAACGTACAATGGAGGCATATCTGACAGCATCTCATTCAACAGTATTGTTTATTACAATTCTGGCACGTATGGTTCAAATTGTGGTGGTACTTACAACGTCTTTTACAGTCATACCTGCACTACACCATTGGTGGATGGCATAGGCAACATCACTGATGAACCGATGTTATTTAATCGTTTAGCGGGAAATGTGCACCTGCTAACCAACTCTCCCTGTGTGGATGCCGGAAACGATGAGGTGCTGCAGGCTGGATGGCTTGACATGGATGGTAATCCGCGCATGTTTGGCCAGCATGTCGATATAGGAGCCTATGAGTGCCAAACAACGCTACTTCAGATTATGCAGCAGCCGCAGAGTTTGACCAACTATTTAGGCACGGTTGCGACTTTTACAGTTGGAGTCATAGGTCCAGGACAGATACAATATCAATGGCAATTTAACGACAGTAATATTGTTGGAGCCACATCCTCAATACTTGTGTTGAGCAACTTGCAACTCAACAACGCGGGCCAATATTCTGTCATTGTATCCAACGCCACCCAGAGTGTTACCAGTCAGGTAGCAACGCTTACATTGTGGATACCGCGTTTTGTCTGGCCAAATAGTCCCAACCCAACCGCACCTTACACAAATTGGCAGACGGCAGCTCGCACTATCCAGGCGGCGGTGGATGACGCGCAACCCAATGACGTCATAGTCGTGACCAATGGCATCTACAACACCGGTGGTAAGGCGGTATATGGAACCATGACCAACCGGGTGGCCCTTGATAGGGGAGTCACGGTTCAAAGTGTGAACGGCCCGGAAGTGACATGGATCATGGGCGCTGGATCTGGTGGCAATGACACTAATGGAGATGGGGCGATCCGGTGTGCTTATGTGGGCTCAAATGCCTGGCTGATCGGTTTTACTTTAACAAATGGGCACACTCGTTCCAAAGGAGATGCCGTGTACGAACAAAGTGGGGGTGGAGCATGGGTCGCCAATTATGGAGTCGTATCGAACTGTATTTTAAGCTGCAATTCGGCGGACTACTCCGGGGGTGGCGGGTACGGCTACAAATTTTACAACTGCATCATATCGAACAACACCGTGTTCACGAATGGAGGGGGAGTATGCTCGGCGAACCTATATAATTGCCTATTGGTAAACAATAAAGCGTCCATTGGTGGCGGTGGTGCCTATAACAGCTCATTGTTTGCGTGCACCGTAAGAAGCAACTTGACGTCTAATAACGGAGGTGGGGCATACGGCGGCACACTGAGCAACAGTACCATCCAAGGGAACACGGCATTGCTAGGCGGCGGAACTTACTCCAGCACACTGTATTATTGTTATGTGACCTCCAATACTGCCTCATCTGGAGGAGGCGGATATTTGGGGACAAACAATTACTGCATCATCAACAGAAATTATGCAACAAACAGCGGAGGTGGGGCATACGGCGGCACACTGAGCAACAGTACCATCCAAGAGAACTCGACATTGCAGGGTGGCGGAACTTACTCCAGCACACTGTACTATTGTTATGTGATTTCGAATTCCGCCTCATCTGGAGGAGGCGGATTTTTGGGTGCCATCAATAACTGCATCATCAACAGGAATTATGCGACAAACGGAGCGGGAATATATAACAGCACCTTAAAAAATTGCACGGTGACTGAAAATGCGGCTAAAACATCGGGGGGAGGAAGCTACGGCGGCACCTTGTATAATTGCATTGTTTATTATAATACCGCGGCAAATTATTCTAATTATTATAGCGGCACTATTAACTATTCATGCACGGCGCCTTTGCCCGCTGGCACAGGAAACATCAGCACGAATCCTTTACTGGCATCAATCACCCACCTTGCGGCGTCATCACCTTGCATTGACAAGGGGCTGATCGATTATGTCAGCGGGACCGATATTGATGGTGAGGCATGGCTGAACCCGCCTTGCATGGGGGCAGATCAATATGCATCCGGCCCCGCGACGGGAAGTTTGTCGGTCGCTATTTCATCTGTCACTGGCACCGGGGTGAATTATTCGGAAAATTTCACGGCACAAATTGAGGGACGGCTGAGCGCGAGTGTTTGGAATTTTGGTGACGGCACCATTGTGAGCAACCAACTCTGCATAAGCCATGCTTGGGGTGCCCCGGGAATCTACCCGGTTCAATTGACGGGTTATAACGCGAGTAATCCTGGCGGAATCACAGCCACCGTCATGGTGAGCGTGGTGAAGCAAGCCTATTATGTCGATGCGAACAGTGTTGGCCCCATATCCCCTTACACGAATTGGGCCACTGCCGCACGGACAATCCAAGAGGCGGTGGACGCTGCGGTACCTGGCAACCTGGTGCTGGTGAACAGCGGCATCTATAATACTGGTGGCAAAGCTGTGTCTGGTAGCACCATGACCAATCGGCTGGCCATTAATAAAGCCATTGTCGTACAAAGCTTGAACGGCCCTGGAGTGACTTTGATTGCAGGCCAGGGATCAAATGGCTGCGTTGGACCCGGAGCGATCCGGTGCGCGTATGTGGGCACCAATGCCGTATTAAGTGGCTTCACCCTGACCAATGGTTTTACATTGCCTTTGGGTGAATATGGCCGTTATCAAAGTGGCGGGGGAGCGTATTGCGAACCCAGCGGGATGTTGAGCAACTGTGTGGTAGCGGGAAATACGGCGGCTTATCAAGGCGGCGGTGTATTTCAAGGCACACTCCAAAACTGTGTATTGTATCAAAATTCAGCACTCATGGGTGGTGGCGCATGCAGCAACCTGATGAATAACTGCTCTGTATCTGGGAATTGTGCCGATGCAACTGGAGGTGGAGCATATCAGTGCACAATCAATAACTGCATCGTCTATTACAATCGTGCTGCACGCGATCCAAATTATTACGGTGGCTCGTGCAGTTATAGTTGTACCATGCCTCTGCCGATGGGAATCGGTAATATTGAGGAAGATCCATTATTGGTTACCCGCTCGCATTTGTCGGTCTTGTCACCTTGTATTGGCCGAGGCAATGCCAACTATGCACTTGGAGCCGATATTGACGGTGATCCGTGGGAAGATCCTCCGTGCATCGGGGTGGATCAATATACGTCTGGAGCATCTACTGGGGCCTTGACGGTTGCCATTTCGGCACCATTCACTAATCTGGCAGCGGGGTATAATGCAGATTTCACCGCAGTAATTGACGGTCGGGTCTATGCCAATGTTTGGGATTTTGGCGATGGAACAGTTTTAAGTAATCGTGTTTACGTAAGTCATACGTGGAATGTGCCAGGCGTTTATGTGCTGCGGTTGACAGGGTATAACGATAGTAATCCGGGCGGGGTTAGTACCGTGATCACAGTCCAGGTGGTTAATCAGCCTGTCTATTACGTGAACGCGAATAATTCCACTCCGATGTATCCCTACACAAATTGGACCACCGCTGCGGTGACTATCCAGACAGCCATCGAAGCGGGGTCTTTGCCCGGGCGTCTCGTACTGGTGGCTGACGGCGTTTATGGCAATGGCGGAGTGCCTGTCTATGGAAGGATGACCAACCGGGTGGCAATTACGGATGGGGTGACAGTGCAAAGTATGAATGGCCCTGAGGTAACGTGCATTGTGGGAGCGGGTAGTGGCGGTCTCACAAATAATGGCGACGGAGCCATACGCTGCGCCTATTTGGGACCCAAAGCGGTTTTAAGTGGATTCACACTTACCAATGGATATACGCGTGGTGCTTTAAATGCGTACCAAGAAAAATCGGGTGGCGGTGCTTGGTGTGACATTAGTGCTGTAGTTACCAACTGTCTGGTTATTGGTAATTCCTCCTCATATTTGGGCGGAGGAATATACGGTGGCACACTCATCAATTGTCGTCTGATTGGCAATTTATCTAGCCGTGGTGGGGGAGTATATGCAGCAATGTTGACCAACTGCTCGATCGGAGGCAATTCAGCAGGTGAAGGGGGTGGCGTCAATTCTTCCACTTTAAGTAATTGTAGCCTGACAAACAATGGAAGATATAATGGTGGCGGGTCGGCCTATAGCCTGTTATACAATTGTTTGGTGTCTAGCAACATAGCCAGTATGGGGGGTGGAGCGTTTTACTGTGCGCTAAGTAACTGTGTCGTGGTCGGGAATTCCGCAACCAACAGTGCCGGTGGGGTGTATTGTGGCACCATGAGTAGCTGCGCTGTGAATGGCAATCGTGCGGGATTTGCAGGGGGCGGAGTTTTCGAGGCAATACTCGACAATTGCCTGGTGGTAAGCAACACAGCGGCTAAAGGAGGCGGCAGTGCTTATTCCACGAATTACAATACCACGCTGATTGGAAATGGGGCAACGAACGCGGGCGGTGGATCGTATAATGATACCCTGATTAACTGTATCAGTTACTACAATACTGCTCCCAGTAATGCCAATTGGTTTTCTAATTGGAATTCTTTTAGCGTTCAATACTGCTGCACCACACCAAATCCAGTTGGCATCGGCAATATTACTAATGAGCCAATGTTCATTAATCTTTCAGACGGAAATTTTCAGCTTCTGTTGAATTCGCCATGCGTTGACGCCGGAGATGATAGCAAGGTGCAATCCTCCTGGCTGGACTTGGAAGGCAAGCCGCGAATCTTGGGTGCGCATGTGGATATCGGAGCGTACGAATTTGGAAGCACCAACTTACAGTTTTTGCAGCCGCAACAGAACATCACCAACACGGTTGGTACAACAGAAAAATTCACGGCGTCCGTAACAGGCATTGGTCCCTTGGGGTATCAGTGGTATTTCAACTCTAATGCCTTGCTTTCCACTCAAACTAACAACATTTTGACCTTGGCTAATCTCCGGTTGAATGATGCAGGATTGTATTCAGTCGTGGTGACGAATCGTTCCGGCACCATAACTGGCGATGTATTAAAACTGTGGGTGGCTTACCAAATTCCGCCAACTGGAATCCGGTATCCGAAATCGGGCACCAATACGGTCTTCCATCTCGGGGTGCAGGCGGAGGAAGGGCGCAGCTATTGGCTGGAAGTGCGGGACAGCCTGGTCACCGGTCAGTGGCGGTGCATCGCGGGCGTGACGAATTACGCGGGAACGACCAACCTGCTGGATACGAATGCGGTCGGTAAACACCGGTTTTATCGCATCGGCAGTGCGAGTGAGAAGTGATAGGGGCCGCGTTTCCCATTCGCGTAAATTCGCGTGTTTCGCGGGCCGAGAAGGGGGCACTCGAATAACTCAGATCGAGAGGTAGAAACCTGGTTCCATACTCCGATTTTATTCGGTCATATTTTTCTGCCCGAAAATATTTCTGCAAAATCAGTTTCATTCCGCATTCCGCATTCCGAAATCGAGGGTTCCGCATTTGAATTATTCTCCTCTGGGAGGAAACCACCTTTAACAAATCCCTGCTACGCTGCCCACCGTGAATGACATGAACATAAGTCCGAAGCCCGAATGTCGAACTCCGAAACGGGGTCGCCTTGTAGTCGCCGACGTGAGTCGGCGCAAATCTCGTTGCTACATTTGTGTGTGTCCTTTTGCGACCGCATCTCCTGACTCCTGGCTCCTATCTTCCGGTCATAAATTTTTTGCCAGGAAATATTTTTGCCATGTTCTGGTTCCGGATTTTTCTGCAAAAGTTCCCCATTCCCCATCCGTGGCATCCGCGCAATCCGTGGTCAAAATTGTGTCAAAAAAATCGTTTTCACACAATTTTCACACAATTTCTAAAACTACATTTGAAACGCCGATTACCAATCATCAGCATCCGAGGTATCAAATCTCAGATTCCAGATTTTAAAGGAGGGATGATGGACATAAACAGGGGAGGGAAATCGGACGTGGCAGATGCGCGGCCGGGCCCATTTCCAGGCTTGTCATCCCGGAAAACACTGGTACGTTTTCGCCATGCAAAATAATTCTTCTGTATTTGTCAAAGAAGACCCTTGGCGTATTTTCCGCATCATGGCGGAGTTTGTGGATTCGTTCGAATCCATGTCCTCGGTTGGTCCGGCGGTCACCGTGTTTGGCTCGGCGCGCACCAAACCTTCGGATCGGTATTACCAGGCTTCGGTCACCATTGGCAAGGAACTGGCCAAGCATGGTCTGGCCGTCATCACTGGCGGCGGCCCGGGCATCATGGAGGCCGCCAACAAAGGCGCTGCCGAGGGCAAAGGCAAATCGGTGGGACTGAACATCGAGTTGCCGTTCGAGCAAAAAGGCAACCGCTTTGCCAATGTGCCGATTAATTTCCATTACTTTTTCTCCCGCAAAGTCTGTTTTGTGAAATACAGCATGGGGTTCATTTACATGCCGGGCGGGTTCGGCACGCTGGATGAGTTTTTTGAAGTGGCCACCCTGGTGCAGACCCAGCGCATCTCCAAATTCCCGATGATTCTTTTCGGCACGGAATATTGGGGCGGACTGGTCAAGTGGATGAAAGCCACCGTGGAAAAGAACAAGCTGATCAGCCCAGGTGACCTGGATTTGTTCGTGGTGACCGATAGTGAAGAGGAAGCGGTGGCCCTTATTTTGGATTATATGCGCAAGGTCGGCCCGCCGGAACAGGTGGCGCGCGCCTTTGCGTGAACCGCGTGACCCCGGCGACCACATATCGGTTCACCCGCCTGGAAAACGGCCTGACCGTGGCCACGGCGGAAATGCCGCACATGACCAGTGTCAGTCTGGGAATCTGGGCGGGCGTTGGCTCGCGCTATGAGCCGGCGTCGCTAAGTGGCGTCTCGCATTTCATCGAGCACATGCTGTTCAAAGGCACGAAACGGCGGACTCCCTTGGCCATTTCCCAGGCGGTCGAAGGCATTGGCGGATACCTGAACGCCTTTACCAGCGAAGAAACCACCTGCTTTTATTCCCGCGCGCGGCATGACCGTTTTGAAGTGCTGTTGGAGGTGCTGGGGGATATGTTTCTGCACTCGCGTTTCCATCCGGCGGACATCCAGAAAGAGCGTGAGGTCATCAAGGAGGAACTGGCCATGTACCTGGATGACCCGGCTCATCATGTCCAGGAACTGCTCAATGCTACCCAGTGGCCGGAGCAACCTTTGGGCCGCTCCATTACCGGTTCCATCCAGACCCTCAACGGTATCCGGCGCAAAGAACTGCTCCAGTTTCTACAGACGCACTATGTGGCCGACCGCACGTTTATTTGCGCTGCCGGTCGGGTGAAACATGCGCCGGTTGTCCGAGCCGTGCAGGCCCGGTTTCGCGGCCTTCCCCGGGGAGTTCCATCCGTCTTCGCGCCAGCCATGCCGCGCACTGGTGGCTGCGTGATAGAGTGGCATACCAAGGATACCGAACAGACGCACCTGGCCTTGGGCGTTCGCACCTGCCCGCGCCATGACCAACGGCGTTATGCCTTGCGACTGCTAAATGTGATTCTGGGGGAAAACATGAGTTCCCGCCTCTTCCAAGTCGTGCGTGAGGACCACGGACTGGCCTACTCGATTCAGTCCTCGGTCAGCTTTTTCCACGATGCCGGCGACCTGGTGATTGGGGCCGGGTTGGACGCGGAGAACCTGCCCAAGGTGGTGCGGTTGTTGGCTCAGGAACTGCGGCGTCTCAAGCTGCGGGCACCCGGCGTTACCGAACTGCGCCGGGCTCGGGATTACGTGCTGGGCCAGATTGAAATGAGCCAGGAGAACACCGAAAGCCAAATGATGAATCTCGGCGAACAACTCGCCGGTTTTGGCAAGGTCTTTCCCGTGGCGGAGGTCAAGCGCTCGTTGACGGCGGTGACTTGCAGCCAGATTCACGCCGCCGCTTCGGAATTCTTCCACCCGGAACGGTACACGCTGGCGCTGATCAGCCCGCTGAAACGTATCAAAGGGCTGGAGAAACTGTTGGTGAGTTAATCACTCATGTCGTTTGCTCCGTTAATCGAAACGCTTGTCGCTCCGGAGTTGAATGGTTCCTGGCTGGAACGCTTGGCGCGCGAACCGGGGTGCGTGCTCTTGCGCAGTGCCGGTTTTGATTCTCCCCAGGCCCGGTATTCCTTGCTGGCGGTTCGCCCGTTTCTCACCCTCACTGCGCGCGGCAGCCGGTGTGAACTGCGCGGGCCTGACGGCCACCAAACCCTGTTTGGCGATCCCTGGCGCATCCTCAGCGATTGGCTGCGCCGCTATGAAATGCCACCCGAAGCAGACCAGCCATTTCCGTTGGGCGGTTGTTTCGGGTATTGGGGCTATGACCTCAAGCAATTCACCGAACCCAAACTCACGCGCCGCACTCCCAACGACTTGGAATTGCCGGATGCTTGGGTGGGCTTCTATGATCACCTCTTGGTGGTGGACCACCGCGCGAACACTGCCCGAATCGTCAGCACCGGCCTGGAGCCCGATGGCTCGCGCTCCCTGGCTCGCGCTCGGGCCGGATTTGCGTTCTGGCAACGCGCGCTGAAGGGCGAGGCCTTGGAACCATGCTGGTTAAATCCAGAGCGACCGAGTGCAGGAACGGCGTGGCGGGAGCATGCCCACGCCGTCTGCCACCCGGAGGCGTCTGACTTGTTTTCCACCATGACGCGCGAGGCGTATCTCCAGGCGGTG
Source organism: Verrucomicrobiota bacterium (assembly GCA_037139415.1). Taxonomy (NCBI): domain Bacteria; kingdom Pseudomonadati; phylum Verrucomicrobiota; species Verrucomicrobiota bacterium. The sequence continues at coordinate 10,265 of JBAXGN010000069.1, forward strand.
CGCCAAGCCCAGCATTACATTCGCCATGGCCATATTTACCAGGTCAACCTTTCGCAGCGGCTGACTTTGCCGCGCGCCATTCCTGGATGGGAGTTCTTCAACGCGTTGCTGGCGGAGTCTCCCGCGCCGTTTGCCGCCTACCTGAATCCGGGCCCATTTCAGATCGCCTCCTCCTCGCCCGAACTGTTTCTGCGCCAGCGGGGCAACCTGATCCAGACCCGCCCCATCAAGGGAACCCGCCCGCGCGCGGCGGATTTGGACCAGGACGCCCGCTATACGTATGAATTGCAGACCAGCGCCAAGGAAATCGCGGAACTGGTGATGATCACCGATTTGTTGCGGAACGATCTGGGGCGGGTCTGCGAATACGGATCGGTGCATGTGCCGGACCTGATGCGCTTGGAGCGCTATCCGCACGTGCAACACTTGGTGTCCACCGTCGAGGGGCGTTTGCGCCCTCACCTGTCGCATCTGGACGCCTTGGCCGCTTGCTTTCCGGGCGGCAGCATCACCGGCGCGCCCAAATTTCGTGCCATGGAAATTATCGAAGAACTGGAACCCGTCAGCCGCGGTCCCTATACCGGATGCCTGGGATATCTGGGTTTTAACCGCGAGAGCCAGCTTAGCATCGCGATCCGCAAGGCTCTCTGTTCTGCCGATGCGACGCATTTCCATGTTGGCGCGGGCATTGTCGCCGACTCCGATCCTCAGGCGGAATACGAGGAAACCTGGGTCAAGGCGCGGGGGTTCCTGGCGGCACTGAAGCATACTCAGCTATGACATACGTCTATCTCAATCGCGCGGTGATTCCCGAAGCCGAGGCCAAAGTCTCAGTGCTGGATCGGGGTTTTCTCTATGGCGACGGCCTGTTTGAAACACTGCGCATCTGCCACGGGCAATTATTTCGCTGGTCAATGCATTGGCGGCGACTTCAGGTGGGCGCGGAATTTTTTGGGATTCGCCTTCCGGTTTCCGAGGCGGAACTCCATGCGGCGGCGCTCCAATTGATCCAGTCGAATGCTCACTCCGAGGGCGTGTTGCGCCTGCAAATTTCGCGCGGCGCCGGGCAGCGTGGATATTCGCCGCGCGGCGCGGATTGTCCCACGCTGGTGATGACGACCCATCCCTTGCCACCGCTGACAGAACATATCGCGCCTTGGACCTTGCGCACCAGCCCGTATCGCCTGCCAGCGGGCGACCCGCTGGCGGCCCATAAATCCACGAATAAACTGTTGCAAATTCTTGCGCGTAAGGAGGCGGAAGAGCAGGGGGCGGATGAAGCGCTATTGCTTAACTCCGAAGGGCAGGTGGCTGAAACCACCAGTGGCAACCTGTTTTGCGTGCGTGATGGCGGCTTGATCACCCCGCCGGCATCTGCCGGAATCTTGCCCGGCATCACGCGTGCGGTGGTGATGGAATTGGCGGTGTCCCATGGCATCCCGGCGCGTGAATCTTCATTGTCCCAGGATGACCTGCTTCACGCAGACGGTCTTTTTCTGACCCTTTCCAGTTACGGACTCATCCCCATCAGAGGGTTGGATGGCGCTGCGCTGCGGCAGACGCCGTTGATCACCACGTTGCGACATGCGTATGCCGAACAAGTGCAAAAGGAATGTCTGGGAGGTGACAATGCAGCGGAGAGGTGATTTTGTGCTGGTTTTTGGTTGTAACCGGGCGTTTTTTGTGGCTAGGTAGCGCCGCAACTTAAGAACGGATTATCATGGCAAAAAACGCGTTATTGCGATGGCTGCACGGCTATGGAGCCCACCACCGGGAATTGGGTATTAATCGCTGCAACGATATCATCGGGCAGGCGGTCGCTGATTTGGCGCCGGATTGCCTGCTGGATGTCGGTTGCGGTGATGGGAGCATGTTGTTCCGCTATCTGAAAAAAACGCCCCGTGAATTTTACGGAATCGAAGGGGCACCTGACTTGAAAGCGCAGGCGGAGGCACGCGGGTTAAAGATGGCCAGCTTTGATCTGAATGGGCGTTGGTCATACGAAGACAATAAATTTGATGTCGTATTCAGTTCACAGGTAATTGAGCACCTGCACAATGCCCGCCTTTTCGTGGAAGAAATGTACCGCGTGCTTAAGCCTGGCGGCACCGCCATCGTGGCTTCGGAAAACCTTTGCAGTATCTTGAATACCTTCGCCATGGCGATGGGCTATACCCCGTTCTCCCTGATGCAGACCTGTGGCCGCTATCTGGGCAACCCCATCGGTCTGCATTACAACGAGAAGTTGGTCGAACATGTGCCGGTGGACCACCCCGCCTTTTCCGGGGTCTCCGGCCATGTGCGGGTGCTTACCGTGCGCCAGGCGCGCGAATTGTTTGACCTGACTGGTTTCCAGACGGAGGCATGGTCCGTCAGCATTCTCCCCCTGCCCGACTGGTTGAGCCGTCGGCTCGAAAGCGTTGTCATACATCGTGGTCATTATCTGATTGTTCGGGCCAAGAAACCTGTATAAGCCAGGTGGACCGCAGCGAGTTTTTGAGCGATTCCTACAGCGGCCTGCTGATGGATTTGCCATGGGACTTTTTATATCTTTGTTCCACTCACGGACGAGTAAAGCTGGCCCCTCCACCTGCCCAGTCGCCCATTTATCATTCCCCATTTCAAAGCCGCCGGGGATATTTTGTTGACCCGCGCCGGAGCCGGGTTATGTTTGGCGGCATGGAACATTCGCCTGGTTTTTTAAAATTGGTCAATGACAAGCGCCGATTTGTCAACGAGATCTCGGTGGCGGAAGCGCGCGCCATTATCACCCGTAACCCCAAGGCCGTCCTCATGGATGTCCGCGAGGATCATGAATGGGACAAGGGACACGCCGTGGAAGCCGTGCATCTCGGCAAAGGCATCATCGAGCGGGATATTGAAAAAGCGGTGCCAGACAAGCAGTCGGAGATCATTCTTTACTGCGGCGGCGGCTTTCGGTCGGCATTGTGCTGCGAAGTACTGCAGGAGATGGGGTACAAGAAGGTGTATTCCGTGATCGGTGGTTGCCGGGCGATCATTGACGCCGGTTGGAAGATGCAGTAGCAGGCCGCTCTCTCTTCCGCAAACAGGAATCCGCTGCGTATGGCCACGAAAGTTCACATTGAGCTGGTGCCGATGGGCAAAAAGTTTGAGGTGGAGCCCGGCAGTCAGCTTCAGGATGTGCTGTTTGCTTTCGGAGTGGAATTTCCCTGCGGCGGCCGTGGCCGCTGCAAGGGGTGCCGCGTCAAAGTGCTCGACGGGGAGTTTCCCATCACGGCGGAACAATCCCGCGTGTTATCGCCAGAAGAGTTGCAGGCCGGTTGGCGGCTGGCCTGTCGCGGCGAGGTGCGCGGGCCGTTGAAGATCGAATTGGCCCAATGGGAGGCGTCCATTCTCGCGGATGATTCCGCGTTCACCTTTATTCCGCAGGCGGGGTTGGGGGTGGCCGTGGATCTGGGCACCACCACGGTCGTCGCGCAACTGCTGGATTTGCAGACCGGCAATGTGCTGGCGGTGCGGTCCGCCTGGAACACGCAGGCGCGGCACGGCGGCGACATCATGAGCCGGGTGGATTACGCGGTCAGCGGCGGTGGTCAAGCCGACCTGACAACGCTGATCCGCAATCAGATTGGCGCGCTGATCAGTGAGTTGTTCGAGGGTGCCGGGCGATCCTCCGCCGAACTCCAGCGGGTGGTCGTGGTGGGCAACACCGTGATGCATCATTTCTTCTGCGGCCTCGATGCCGGGCCGCTGTCGCAGCATCCCTTCGAGCCGGATCAGGATGGACTGCATGAGTTTTCCGCCCGCGAGGTGGGTTGGGAACTGGGTGATAACGTCCGGGTGTTGTTTCTGCCCTGTCTGGGCGGGTTCGTCGGTAGTGATATTTTGGCGGGTATCGTGGCGACCCGGCTGCACGAGAGCGAGGCGCTATGCGCGCTGATTGACCTGGGCACCAACGGGGAAATTGTCATTGGCAACCGGGATGGCATGTTATGTTCCTCCACTGCCGCCGGGCCAGCCTTTGAAGGGGCGCGGATCTCCATGGGCATGCGCGCCGCCACGGGCGCAATTTCCGAAGTGACGCTGGTGGCGGGGCGATTACACTGCCGGGTATTGGGCCACGCGGAACCGCGCGGCCTCTGCGGCAGCGGGCTGGTGGATGCGGTGGCGGGTTCCCTGGATGCTGGTTGGATCAAGCCGTCCGGGCGGATTACCAGCGGGGACGGCATACCGCTGCAAGGTCCGGTCAAACTAAACCAGGCCGACATCCGGGAACTGCAATTGGCCAAAGGGGCCATTGCGGCCGGGATACGCCTGATGGTCGAGCAGATGGGCCGCCGGTTGGACGAGGTGCAAACGGTGCATCTCGCCGGCGCGTTCGGTAACTACATCAATCGCGCTAGCGCGCAGCGCATCGGGCTGCTGCCGTTTCCCATAGAACGCGTGAAGCCCGCCGGCAATACCGCCTTGTTGGGCGCCAAACTCGCGCTGTTTGCGCCGGATCAGGAGCACTTCCAGTACCGGGCCTTGCGCGCGAAGGTGCGGCATACCTGCCTGAATGAGGATGAGCGGTTTCAAGAGGTGTATGTGGAGGAAATGTCGTTTCCACCGGCGTAACCGGAGAGAATTCCATGGACGTTACCACCCGCACTCGTTAAGGTAATCGCCAGCCGGCATAAAGGGATGTGGAACATTTTGACATGACCGGCGCAACGAATGTGTCATGCGATTAGCGACGGTGATTGAATGCCAGACAGGGCAGGGCGATGCACAAGCCACGAGCACGATGGCTGCCGTCGGCATTGCCAGTAATCTGGAAACCACGGCAGAGCCGTTTCTGGACGAAGATGGCGACGAGTCCTTGACCGTGCGCCTGGCGGGTCCTGAAGATCGGGAAAGCATCTACCGGTTGCGCCACGAGGTCTATGCGCGTGAATTGGGCCAGCACCATGTCAATCCCGAGGGGCGGCTGAGCGATCCGCTCGATGCGTATAACCTTTATATCGTCATCTGCTCTGGGAAACGCATCCTGGGTTTTGTCTCCATCACGCCGCCCGGCAGCCCCAAGTTCTCGATTGATAAATATTTTCAGCGCGCTGACCTGCCGTTTCCGGTGGACGACAAGCTGTTTGAAGTGCGACTGCTCACCGTGCCACCCACGGCGCGGCGCACGCAATTGGCCCTGGCTTTGATGTATGCCTCGTTTCGCTGGGTGGAATCCCACGGCGGCACCCGTATCATGGCCATTGGGCGGCAGGAAGTGCTCAGCATTTACCGCCGGGTGGGCCTCAAGCTGGTGGGGCAATTGGCCCGGTCCGGCGCGGTGACGTACGAACTCATGCAGGCTACCATGCCGGATGTGCATGCCGCGCTGCCCGGCATTGGCCGGATGCTAGCCCGGGTTGAGGTCCGGATGGCGTGGAAGATCGGGGTGGAGTATCGCACGCCCGCGCACTGTTTTCATGGCGGTCAGTTTTTCAAGGCGGTGGGCGAGGATTTTGACGCGTTGGAGCGGTTGGACAGCATCATCAACGCCGACGTGCTGGATGCCTGGTTTCCGCCTTCACCCAAGGCGGTTGCTGCCGTGCAAGCACACCTGCCAAGGTTGTTGCGCACCTCGCCTCCCACAGAGGCGGACGGGCTCATCCGGGCGATTGCCCGCGCGCGCGGGGTGGCCCCGGAGTGTGTGCTGCCGGGCGCGGGTTCCTCGGATTTGATCTTTCTGGCGTTGCGCCATTGGTTGACGCCGTCGTCGCGCGTCTTGATTTTGGACCCCATGTATGGCGAATATGCGCACGTCCTGGAGCGGGTCATTCGTTGTCGGGTGGATCGTTTGCCGCTGGAACGTCAGCGGCAATATCAGCTTGATTTGGGGAGCCTGGAAAAACAGCTCGCCGCCGGGTACGACCTGGTGGTGCTGGTCAACCCGAACAGCCCGACTGGCCGTCATGTGGGGCGCGAAGCGTTGGAAGGTGTTTTAAGCCGGGTGCCGGCGGAAACCCGGGTGTGGGTGGATGAAACCTACGTGGATTATACCGGGTCGGGTAATTCGCTGGAGCATTTTGCCGTGCGCAGCCCCAATGTGATGGTCTGTAAGTCCATGTCCAAGGTGTATGCGCTGAGCGGTGCCCGCGTGGCGTACCTGTGCGCCAGCCCGCACCAACTGGAATCGTTGCGGGCCATTTCTCCCCCGTGGGCCGTCAGTCTGCCAGCGCAAGTGGCCACGGTCGCCGCCTTGCAGGATTCGGCGTATTACGCGGGGGTGCATGCGCAGACGCGCGTGTTGCGTGAGGAACTGGCCCAATGGCTGGCGACGTTGGGATGGGAAGTGGTGCCCAGTACGACCAATTTTCTGCTGTGCCACCTGCCAGCCACCGGCCCGGATGCCGCGACGGTGATTGCCCGGTGCCGTCCGCGGGGACTCTATTTGCGCGATGCTGCGACCATGGGGCAGACCCTGGGACCGCGCGTGTTACGCATTGCGGTCAAGGATGCGGCGACCAATCGCCAGATGATTCAGATCCTGCGTGAAGTCCTTGGGTAAAGCGGAACGCAGCCGCGAATTCGTTTCGCTTCCGATCCGTTTGCCCGGCTTTGGCTGGCTATTTTCAAGCCGCGAAAATCCGCGACACCCAATGCGATTACCCTGGTCCTAAAGCTGGGGTTGGGGAGTGCCCCACGTGGTGGCGAAGATGTTGCCCTTGTTGGCCTTTAAATCCTCATAGCGCCAGGTTTCCACATGGCCATCCGCGAAGGTCACATTGGCGCGCAAAACGTGACGGCAGGCTGGTTGTTTGAGCGGCGAGCCGGTCCATTGCCCGGTCTGGTTCACGGCAAAAGTGACAATCTCAGTCATGTAACCGCCCTCCGGGACATTGTTCACGTCCTTGGGCACGCCCACATCACCCATGAGCCATATCTGGGAAGCGCGGGTGAGTTCCGTTGATTTCCGGCTGCCCAGGAACGAGCCGTCCGGTTGCTGCATGTAGCGGATGATGTTGCCTTCCTGCGGACCATAACCGCCCCAGTTGACTCCGGCAAACCGGGTGATGTCGGCATCCTCGACGGCCGGGCAACGCCAGATGCTGGCGGAATTGGTCCGAACATCAATTTCTTTGCTGCCGAAGTAGTCGTTGTTGGTCATGGTCTGGAAATACCAAGCGCCGCCCGGCGAAACGCCTGGACTGGTGTACCAGCCGGTGTAGAGGTGCGGATAACGTTGATCGAAATCGTCCGTGTACATCATGAACGCCACCCCGATCTGGCGGCAGTTGCTGACGCATTTGATGCCTTTGCCTTTGGCCTTGGCTTTGGCCAGCGCGGGCAGCAGCAGCCCCGCCAGGATGGCAATGATGGCAACGACCACCAACAACTCAATCAAAGTGAATCCGCGTGAGCGAAACGGATTCCGCCATAGCGTTTTATCTTTCATAATGCATTTTAACTGCGGCAATTAATGCGCCACCGATGACACCACACAAGCATAAAATACCATAAAAATAGCTGGCGGGCAACTGGCGGTGGCGACGGAACCGTGGCGCGGCTTCCCCCCCGGCTTCCGGCCTGAAAAAATTATAAATTCAGGTTGCAATAGAATTATATTAAAATATAATAAATCCATGAATATTAAATTATGTATAGTCTGGAACGGGGGAGTGGGGCACCCATGGGTGACCGCCATCCAGAGTGCTGCCGACACAATCGCGCATTGGTTTTTTGGGCGTCTAAAACCGTCTGTCTGTCTATCCCCCGCTAAAGACCTTCAATGACCATTTCGGCACGCTGTTTGCCGACGCCGACCGTGTCGCCCGCCGCATCCGGGATGACATTGCGCCCAAGATTGCTGCCGACCAGGCCTACCAGAACGCGAAGAAGAATACGCCCCACACCGCCCGGATGGCTCATGACATGGCCCTCGGCAAGGTCATGCATATTCTGCTCAAAGACGACACCCAGGTGTACAAGCAATTCGTGGAAAACGAATCCTTCCGCCGTTTCGTGACCGATATGGTGTTTGCCCTGACGCGTGAGTGAGTCTTTGCTGAATTTTCAACCCAAAAGGGGTCACACAACCAACGTTTGATTGACCTCAGAAGGCGATTGCGCCAGCAACTCATCCAAGTCCAAATAATGGGTACACATGGCCAACCCACCCTCCTCGGTGCGGGGCCATCGTTCCGGCGGGCGATCCCAATAAAGCTCCACGCCGTTCCCATCCGGGTCCCGGAGATAAATGGCCTCGCTTACGCCATGATCGGCCGCCCCCTCCAGCGGCAGGCCCGCCTGTAACACCCGGCGCACGGCGTCTGCCAGTTCCGCCCGGGTTGGGTACAGGATGGCCACGTGGTATAAACCGGTGGTGCCGGCGGGCGGTGGCGGACCGCCAGCACTTTCCCAAGTGTTCAATCCAATATGATGGTGATAGCCGCCAGCACCAAGAAACGCGGCTTGCGATCCGAAACGTTGCGTGACTTCAAAACCGAGCACATCCTGGTAGAAAGCCAGGGAACGGGGCAAGTCTGCCACCTTCAAATGAACGTGGCCGATTCTGACTTGCGCTGCCACTGGGCGCGATTGCATATTGGCGGTCATAGCCGGTCGGATTAGGCGCGGCGGCCTTGGACCAGCCGCTGGGTGATTTCCGCAATCCGCCGTCCATAAGCCTCGGACGTTTCAAGGATCGCTATTTTGGTCATAGTTTTGTTTGGTTTAGGGTTTGGTAGTTTATTTTTACTTAAGATCGAACAGGATTGCATCCGTTGGCTCCGTGGCGGTGAGGGTCAGGATGCCCGGGATTTCGGTGCTCGCGCCATCGCCAGTGGCCAGCGCGACGCCCTCCAGGGTCAGCGCGCCTTGCGCAACGTGCAGCCAGGCCCCCCGGCCCGGTTGGAGGGTGTGGGTTGCCATTTGTCCCGGTTGGAGTCGAAGGCGATAAATATCTGCGTCCTGATGAATCGTCGCCGATCCGTCCCGCCCGTCCGGGGAAATGACGAGGACCTTGGCGGTTTCGGCCTGATCGGTTGCGGGATGCCACTCGGTGTAGCTCGGCGGCAAACCGCGTTCACGAGGTTGAATCCAGATTTGCAGAAAATGGAGCGGCTCGCTGCGCGAAGGGTTGAATTCACTGTGCGTAATCCCCCGTCCGGCACTCATAAGCTGAATCTGGCCCGGCTGCAGTTGGCGTCCGTTGCCCATGCTATCCTGGTGTTCCAGAGTGCCGGCGAGCACATAGCTGAAAATCTCCATGTCCCGGTGCGGATGCGTTCCAAAGCCCTGGCCCGGCGCCACGCGGTCATCGTTGATGACGCGCAGGGAGCGAAATCCCATGTGCGCCGGATCGTAATAATCGGCGAAGGAAAAGGTGTGCCGCGTGTCAAGCCAGCCATGATCGGCGTGGCCGCGTTCGCCCGCCCGCCGGATCTTCAGTTCATTTGCACTCGTTCGCATGGCCATACGATAATGCCAGTCTGACGTCCGCCTAATGCAAAGATATTGGCCTGAGACTGCTTTTTGGTTATGCTGCCGGGCATGGAACTACGACAACTGCGCTACTTCGTGGCAGTGGCGGAACAAGGCAACATCAGCCGGGCCGCCAAAAGCATATTCCTGACCCAGCCCGCCTTGAGCCGCCAGATCAAGTCGCTGGAGGAGGAGGTTGGCCAGCGCCTGTTGGAACGGCAGGCCCATTCCATCCGCCTCACCCCCGCCGGGGAAACCCTGCTCCGGGAAGCCCGCGAGTTACTGCAACATGCCGAACGCGTCCTTGCCCAGGTGCGCGGCACGGGCGGCAGACCCTGCCTGCGCGTCGGTTATGCGCCCTCGCTCGCCGCCGGGATATTGTCCGTCGCCATCGGCAACTTCACCCAGGCACACCCCAGCGCCCATGTGGAATTACACGATCTTTCAACCGGGGAAATGATCGCCGGATTGGAAAATGAAAAGCTGGATGCCGCGTTGTGTGTCGGGCAATACCATCAGGCGGGGGGATTGGTATGGACGCCCCTGGTCAGTGCCGCATGGCGGCTGGCCGTAAACCGAAATCATCCGCTCGCCCGGCGGGCGCGGGTGACACCCCGCGACGTGGCCGGAGAACCGTTGCTTGTTTATTCCCAGCGCGAGTATCCAGAGTATTGGGAGATCGTCACCGGCTGGTTGCGCGACCACCGGCAACAGCCGAATATCGCCGGCGAATACGGCGGTGCCGAAAATCTGATGGCAGCGGTTGAATCCGGTTTGGGAGTCGCCGTTGTGACCACCCAAATGGCGCGGCTGTTCCCGCAGCGTGCCCGGCTGATCGCGCTGTCCCCCGCTCCGGAGCCAGTCCGCATTGCTGTCGGCCATCGCGCCAATCGCGCGGCTGACAAGCCGCTCGCGGTGTTCGTGGAAGAACTGCGCAAAGCGGCGCAGGCCTTGGTGTAATTTACTTCGCCGATCGGTTTTTCCACCAGTTGCGGAAGCTGGTCGGCGCGAATTTCGGAGTCTCTCGCGTGCGCGTCCAGGCGCGCACTGGGTCCAGCACGGAACCTTTGACGATCGGGTGCAGCGGTTGCATGAGCTTGCCCATGGCCATGCCGAAGCGGTAGAGGGCCGGGCTGCGCATCATGACTTTGAATCCGCTGAACATGAGTTTGTCCAACAGCGGCGGGTTTTCCTTGACCGCGTTGCGCCGGTTTTGCAGCAGGTGATGCGCCAGGTCAATTTTAACCGGGCACGCCTCGGAACACGCGCCGCACAGGGACGAGGCAAAGGAGAGGTGTTTCCAATCCTTCAAGCCGCGCATGTTCGGCGTGATGACGGAGCCAATGGGCCCCTGGTAGGTGGTGCCGTAGCTGTGGCCGCCCACGTTGCGGAAGATCGGGCAGACGTTCAGGCACGCGCCGCACCGGATGCAATGCAGGGAATCCCGCTGCTCGGGGTCCGCCATCATCTGACTGCGCCCGTTATCCAGCAGCACGAGGTGAAATTCACGCGGGCCGTCGCATTCATCCGCCTGGCGCGGGCCGCCGTAGAGGGTGTTGTACCCGGTCAGGTGTTGCCCGGCGCCGACGGTGGCCAGCATGGGCAGGAACAGGGCCAGGTCGTCCATCCGGCGGATCACCTTTTCAATGCCCATCAGCGCGACATGAACGCGCGGCAGGGAGGTGCTCAGGCGGGCGTTCCCTTCGTTTTCCGTGATGGAAATCATGCCGGTTTCGGCTACGCCAAAGTTGACGCCGCTGATGCCCATGTCCGCCTCGCAGAATTTCTGGCGCATGATGCGCCGGGCAATCATCGTCAGGGCTTCGGGATCCTGCACCGGCTCGGCCCCCAGTTTCTTCTGGAAAATTTCGCTGATCTCACCGCGGGTGAGATGCATCGCGGGGAAGACCAGGTGATAGGGCGGTTCATCCCGCAACTGCACGATGAATTCGCCGAGATCGGATTCAAACACGCCAAACCCCGCCTGCTGCAAGCCGTCATTGAGGTGGATTTCCTCAGTGGTCATGCTCTTGGATTTGATGATGGCTTTGACGTGGTTGTTGCGCGCCACCTCGATGATGTACTCGCGGGCGGCCTTGGCGTCCTTGGCCCAGAAGACTTTGCCCCCCCGGGCTTCGATGTTCTTGGCGAACTGATCGAGATACTTGTCCAGGTGGTTGATGACCTCGTACTTGATTTCCGCCGCCGCCTGGCGGGCCTGTTCCCAATCCTGAAACCGGGCTTTGTTCTCGTCACGTTTGCCCTCGTATCCGGTCAATGCTTTCCGGATGAGGTTGCGGTGGCGCAGGTCGGCACAATAGCGCGTGGCGCTTTCCTTGAAGGTTTTGGCAATGGTCATCATAGGCCTTGAGCAAGCACCTCGGCGAGGTGGAGTCCACGAACTTTTTTACCCTGCTTGTTCAGCATCCCCTGGATGTGCATCAGGCAACTGGAATCGAGCGAGATGACGTAATCGGCGGTGGTTTCCTCGATGGCGGCGCATTTGGCCTCGCCCATCGCGGAGGAAATCATGGGGAACTTGACGGCAAACGTGCCGCCGAAACCGCAGCAGGTTTCCTTGGGGTTCATCTCCACCAGCTCCAGACCGCGCACGTGCTTGAGCAGTTGGCGGGGTTCGTCCTTGAGGTGCATCTCGCGCAGCCCGTGGCAGCCATCATGAAACGTGGCCTTGCCGGGAAACGACGCGCCCAAATCCGTCACGTTGAGCTTTTTTACTAGGAACTCGGAGAACTCATACGTCTTGGCCGCTAGGATTTTGGCTTCCTCATGCTGGGGTGTGCCTTGAAACAACTGCGGATAAAACACCCGCATCATGGCGCCGCAGGAGCCGGACGGGGTGACGACGACTTCGGCGTTTTTGAAAGCCTTCAACGCCTGTTGAGCCACCGCGCGCGCCTCATCCCACAGGCCCGAATTAAAGGCCGGCTGACCGCAGCAGGTTTGTTCCTCCGGGAACTCCACCTGGTGTCCCAGCTTTTCCAATATCTTGACCACGCTGATCCCGACCTCGGGATAGAACTGGTCAATAAAACACGGTATAAACAATGTGATCTTCATGGCATCAACTCATTCTCGCCGTCACGAAGCATTACGTTAGCTAAAACAGCGGCATGAAACCAGCAGAATTTGCGGTTCAGCTCCGCGTGATCTGCAATCCCGTATCCGAGAGGCTCAGTTGCACAAAGCGCGCCCGCGGATTGGGCGGCTGGGCGGTCAGGGTTTTCTGAATGCGGCGCGCGGCTTCCTCATCCTTGGCGAACATCAGCAGGAATCCGCCACCACCCGCACCCAGCAGCTTGGTGGCCGCCAGATAATCTTCCACCGGGGTTAGGATGCGCTGCACCTCCGGCGGGTTGGTGCCGGAATCCAATCGCTGATTTAACGTCCAACTGCGGCGAATGCACGCCGTCAAGTCGTTATAATCGCACTGTTGAATGGCTTGATAGGTCAATTCCGCGTTGAGCCCAATCTCCCCGATGATCCGCAAGTGCGAGGGTGAATTGAGGAAAATTCCGCGCACGATTTCCTGGAGGATGTTTTTCGCCAGCCGGGTGATACCGGTATAATACAGCAACACCGTTTTATTGGCGTATTCCCGTTCAAACAGGTGCGGTGGCAGCCAGCGCAACGTGGGCTTCTGCGAGAGCCCAGGCCCGGTTTCCACCAGTTTTATGCCGCGGAAAATGGCGCCAGCCTGGTCCTGCCAGCCGCCGCCGGTGGTAAGCATCTGTTCCAGCGCCAGCGTGCGGATAAACAAGACGTTTCGGTCCCAGTTCAGCCCGCACAGATCGCTCAGGGTCGCCAGCAGCGTGGCGGCCAGGATGCTGCTGGTGCCCAGCCCGGAACCTTTGGGCACCGCCGACAGCATCGAGACCTCAATGCCGCCGCCAAACTGCTCCAATAACTGGTCCTTGAGTGAAGGGGCTCCGCCCGTGGCATGAAACCTCGGCAGGAACCCCGCCAGCGCTAGCGCCGCTTTTGCCAAAGCAAATTCGCTACCGGGCCGGGCATAGGTATCCAGCTCCTCGTATGTGTGGATGCGTTGCTCCACCCCCAGGTCAATCGAACGCAACACCAGTGCCGGTTCGGCACCGAGTTTGCCAAACACTTGGATGGGCGGTTGACTGTTCAAATCCACCGCCATATTCAGCACTTTGCCGCCGTATTCCAGACAGTAAGGCGGTGTATCTGTCCAGCCCCCGGCCAAGTCCAACCGCACCGGGCTGCGCCCCCAGACAATCTGATCTTCCTGCACATTGCTGTGCGGCAACACCGGCGACAATTGGGCGTCCCGCACAATCATCTCCTGCAAAAGCGCAAAGGCCTTTGATTCGTATTGTTCCCAGTCGGCCGTACCCCGATGGCGCAGCACGGCGGCCCGAAACATCTGATCATGCACCTGCTGCAGCGGTTCCTGACCATCGCCCGCATCCATATCCAGCTTGGGCAAAGGTTGGTCGCCGGTGGCAAACAGCCGGGCGGTGCTTTCCAAGTCGAGTTTGAAAAACACGCTGTACCGATAATTCCGCAGCATGGGCAACAGGCAACCATTGCGTAACTTGGCGCGCTGCTCAGTATGCCGACGCCAGTTAATCTCCGTGATCAGTTGGCGGGCCGAAAGCCGGCGCGAGGACTGCCAAAGGGCGGAAAAACCCGCATTCGCCGCCGGTCTGGCCGCAAACAGCCAGTGCAGGAACTGGGGATCCATCGCCTTGGCGGCGAGCACGGGAAACAGCGGCGCATCCTGGATGTCCAGACCGGCAACCAAGCCGGCTTTTTCCAGACTGATGCCACGTGCCCGAAACCAGTCCGCCAGTGGCCAATCAAACCAGAGCGTGGTGGCCGCCTCCACGGTGCCAGAAAAAGTATCGCGAATGCCATAGGCGCGAACGCAATAATCGGTTTCGCCCACGGGCACAAAATCCAGGCAGGCTCCCGCCTCCAACTTAAGCGGCCACTGATTGGCTGGCGCGCCGGTCACCACATGGTTGCTGGCCAGTTCCCAGGTGGCGGGCACATGGCTATTTTCCAGCCATAACGCCTGATTTTGCTCGCGACTCAGGAGGTAATCAAACTGCGTGTTCTGGATATATTGATCCGGATGCCGCTTGGCACCCATCAGCCCCAGCTTGGTTTCATCCAGTTCCACGCTCTGCATGCGGGATACGGATTCGATCATTTCCTGGCTGGAACTGAAACGGTAAATATCCGCGCCCGGCAGCGGCACCACCGCGCAGGATAGGCGGTTGATGAGCGGATTCTGCACCGAGGGATGCGCCCCCAATGCCGGTCCGAAATCCCGGTATAAACCGCACGCCTGCACCCGGCCCCCGGCGAACGCTCCTTGCTGTGCCACCCAGCCGCAGCGTTCCAGCAACACTTCAATGGCCTGCGCGCTAAAGAGCCAGGCACCTGTGTCCACCAGGTAAATCTGGTCATTCGGCAACGCCCGCAACTGCGCTGCCGCCGGCTTTTGCAGAAACTGGGACAAGTCATTGGGGCGCTGGCGGGTGGTGATAAAAACACCAAAGCCATGCGCCCGTTCCGGCGTTTGCCACAGACCTAATCCGAGCACATCCGCCACCGGCAGCTTGGGCAGTTGCGCCGGCAACCGCAACAGGACGTCACCGCTGACCACCATCACCGGCAGGCTGTCTGGCGCCTGGCCCAGGATCTTCAAGCAATCGGGCAACAATAAATCGAGTAACGTTTGATCCAGGCGCTGTCCGCGCGCCCAACGCATGACGGAAATCGGAATCAACGGCTTGCCGCTCGCAGCATACGCTGGCAAGGCACGGTGTTCCCCGCCGCCATTGATGATCAGCTTGCGAGAACTGCGCAACCAATCGCCAAACGACTGTCCCGCACCGAGGCGCCGCCAAGCCTCCACCAGCACGTGCGCGGTGGCCCCGCCTGAGCCCACGGATTGACCCTCCGGGTCAGTGGTCACAATCCATTGGCAATTGGATTGGCCCTCCGGGGCGCGAAATTCGGCCGCCGCCCGCGGCGGAAGCGTCAACAGGCACTGCACAGTGGTTGGGGTTGAGGTCATAAGGGGCTAGGGTTCAAGTTGAGGCATCGTCATGCCTCCGGTGCGAAGCTGCTGGTTAAAGCGAGAGAAATACCGCTACCGACGATGGAGCCACCAAGCCCATCGCCATCCGAGCAGCATTTGATAATAACGAATGGCATACCTTTCGACACGCTTTTTTGAGCGTGTGACGGAGCCACAATGCCGTTTCCTGAGAAGGATGTGAAGTTGAAACTGCGAGATTCACTTCCAAACCGCCCCGCGCTTGGAGAGTGAGGGCCCGGGCGTGCGAAATAATAGGGGCATGGACCATGGCAAAAAGATGACAGGCACTTTATGTGAAAGGCGGCTTGTTTGTGGGCACCCACCAAAACCCCGGCGAGAAAGATTGCGATACTCCTGGCATTCGTGCTTAACATGGGGCCATGCGCAGCACTTGGAAATATCTATGGAACCTTGGGATGGTTTTACTGGGGACGATATCCGTCTTGGCCGGTGAAGAGCCGCCCATGATTCCGGTAGGGCTGGATGCCTATCGCATGTGGGAGCGCTGGCCGTATCAGCGGATCGGCGCGCGTGCCTACATGCGCAGCACGTATGACCGGCGCGGCGGCAATGAAGGAGCGGACGCCAGCCATTTCCTTTATCAACTCGCGGATGATTTCAATGTCACTCTGGATGTCGAGGGGCCGGGAATCCTGTGCTTTGCGCGTTACAATCATTGGCATGGCAGTCCCTGGCATTACGTCGTGGACGGCCAGGATCATCTCCTCCAGGAGACCGGCACCGCCGATCCTGTGAACGCGAAGAAAACCCTGACCCGCACGACCTTCCTGCCGGAGAACCTGCTCCCGGAACCCCTGGCCTGGACCTGGTCCACCACCAAAGGCGCTGATTTAATGTGGGTGCCGATGGGTTTTGAAAAATCCTTCCGCATGGCGTATTCGCGGACACGGTATGGCACCGGGTACTACATCTATCACCAATACGTGCGCGGCGCAAACCTGTCGCAGCCCATTCAAGCCTGGGATGGCAAGAACCCGCCCGATGGCGATGTGCTGGCGTTAATCAACCGCGCAGGTACGGATCTTACCACCGATTCCAAAACCATAAACAAAACGCCGCAACAGGCGTCCAATACGGTGGTCGGAGTGCTGCAAGAAGGTAAACCGCAGGTGCTGGCTACGCTGGCAGATGGCCCGGCCACCTTGAGAAAACTGGAATTCACCGTCAGCCGGGAACATGCGCTCAAATTTGGACGCGCCCGCTTGCGAATCACATGGGATGGTCGTCCGCAACCGTCGGTGGACGCGCCGCTGGCCCTGTTCTTTGGCGCCGGGGTTCTTTATAATCGCAATCAACAGCCCTATCTGGTCAAAGGGTTTCCGGTGCATATTCGGTATCAGGATGACTCGGTCACCCTGGCCTGCTATTTTCCCATGCCGTATTTCCGTTCGGTGCGCCTCGAACTCGTTGGCGAAGACGGATCGGCCATCCCGTTCCAGTGCCAGTACCGCACCGCAGCCCTGGCTGATCCAGCCAACCACGTCGGGTATTTCCACGCCACCTACCGCGACCATGCCACCCCGGAACCCGGCAAGGACCTCGTGTTGCTGGACACCAAACAGGCCGAAGGCGGCGGCGATTGGACCGGCAGCTTTGTGGGCATGTCCTGGATTTTCTCGGATCGCGGCGTGTTGAGTACCCTGGAAGGCGACCCGCGCTTTTTCTTCGATGACAGCCAGTCGCCCCAGGCGTACGGGACCGGCACCGAGGAATGGGGCGGCGGCGGGGATTACTGGGGCGGCCAGAACATGACGCTGCCGTTCGCCGGACATCCCGTCGGCGCGCGCAACACCAACAGCGCCAAATGCCCGGAAGACCTGATTCAATCCGCCTATCGCTTTCTATTGGCGGACCTGATGCCGTTCGGTAAAAACGCGCGCATCCAACTGGAACATGGCGGTGTCAATGAATCCACCGAACATTACCAAAGCGTGGTGTATTGGTACGGGCTGCCCGGCGCATCACTCGTGCAAACCGATTCCCTGAAAATCGGCGATGACACCAGCGAGCAACGTCACCGCTACCACTCTCCGCAAGCCTCGGCACCATATTCCATCACCTCCCGCTACGAGTTGGGACCGGACACCCTTCGCACCCCGACCAAAGGCGATGCGGAAGGGGGTGGCAACAAGTCTGCGGTATTGGAAATCTTTCCGGCGCATACCGACATAGGCCGCCAAACCACTGGCACTTCGGAATTCACGCTCAAACTGCAACCGGACAATTTCGGCGTTCTGTTGCGCCGCACCCTGGATTATCAATTTCCCAATCAACGCGCGGAAATTTTCGTGGCCGAGGAAAAGGATGGCCAAGCGGGCGAATTTCAACCCGCCGGAGTGTGGTACCTGGCCGGGGCAAACACCTGCGTGTATTCCAATCCCAAAGAGGAATTGGGCGCCACGCAACATAATGTTCAGACCTCCAACCGCCGGTTCCGCGATGACGAGTTCCTGGTTCCGCGCGACCTGACGGCCGGGCGCACCACCATTCGCGTGCGGGTAAAATTTACTCCGAAAAACATCCCCTTATTCCCCGGCCATCCTCTGGCTGAGCAGGCCTGGAGCGAAATCCGTTACGACGCCTATTGCTGGGTCATGCCACCCATGCCGGGCTCTGGGAAGAAATAGGGCCATCCCTTTTTGATATAATTGCATTGCGCTACCTTCCATGCTAGGATACGTATATTTGTTATGCATTCTACAATCACAGTCTCGGACCTGCAAAAGCAGACGCCCAAAATCGTGCGCGAGATCGAGCGCCAGGGCATGTGTGGCGTGACGCGCAACGGCCGTTTGGCGGCCTTCCTGATTTCCAAATCCAAAGTGGAGGCGATGATTGAGACCATGGAAATCCTTGCCGATCCGGAAGCCATGAAGGCCATCCGGGAGTTTGAGTCCGGAAAAATGACCACCAAAAGCGTGGAGTCTCTGGATGAAAACTAAGGTCCTGGTGTCTTCTCAGGTGGAGTGCTTTGTCAAATCCCTCGCTCCCGAACCGCGTCGTCTCCTCATCCGGGCCATTAAAGGTTTGGCGCTCGACAAAGGCGACCGGAAATTATTGGAGGGAAAACTTTCCGGTTACCAGCGGCTGCGCGTTTCCGGAATGAGGGTTGTGTACAAGGAAATCTCGCAGGCTGGCGTGCGTCAGATCGTTTGCATTTATGTCAATTATCGTAGCGTGGTGTATGAAATGTTCACGCAACTGCTCGCCGACCAATTGCTGGATTGAGATTGGATCACAATCTCAGATTACCCCTCCCTACGGTTCACCAAGCTACGGTATTCAAGCGGCTTGAGCTTGATCCGCCGACGGAACTGACGGTGGAAATGCGCGAGGTTGGTGAAACCGCACGCCAGGGCAATATTCGTGACGGATTGCTCTTCCTCAGCCAGCATCCGGCAGGCGCGGCCCACCCGCAGCTCATTGATGAAATCCGGCAGCGTGCGGCCCGTGCGGGTCTTGAAATAGCGGCTGAAACTGACCGGCGCCAAGTGCACCATCCGGGCCAGGGTATCCCGATGAATTTCCTCATCGAGGTGCTGGATGATATACGTGCAGACCTGGCTCAGGCGCTGTTCATCCACCAGATTGTGTTCCGGCACAAACCCGGCGGACGCCATGGGTTCCAGATCAGGGGATTGCGACAACAGGTCCAGAATCTCCAGCAAATCCACAATGCGCCGCAAGCCGTGCCCCTGCGCAATGGCCCGCACCTTGGGCGCCACCCGCTCCCGGGTCGCCCCCTTGATCATCAGGCCGCGACGGGCGTTCGCAAACAGGTTGCGCACCGGCGTCATCTCCGGCAGTTGCAGGAAGCCGTCCCCGAGAAAATTTTCACGGAAGTTGAGGGTGATGAAGTGGATTTCCTTGCGGGGTCCCTTGCCAAAATCATCATGATGCCACAGGTGCGGCAGGCTGGACCCGATCAAGACCAACTCCCCCGGCTTGAGCGGCGCAATGTTGTCCCCGACGATCCGGTAACCGTGCCCGCTCAGCAGCAGGGTCATCTGCAACTCGGGATGGACATGCCAGCCGATGTCGAAGGCCGGCTGGCAGCGTTCCTTGCAGGCGAACGATTCATCCGCTTTTTTGGCGATGATTTCGTAGATCGGTTTCATCAGTATGCCATGCGCGTCTTTTCCATACCATGCCAGATGCCCGAAACCACGGCAAGCCCGGATGCTACAAAAGTATCTAAACTGGCTACGCTACGCGTAGCCGGAATTGCGCCGTTGGAGCATGCTGACCATCAGATGACCATGTGTTGGACAACGAATACGATGGCCGGAAACGGGATTTGCCGTTTCCCGGCGACCACCGTCGTTGGCAACACAGTTAAATCCGAAGCTCGAAATCCGAAACCCGAAAGAACTCCGAAGGCCGAATACCGAAAAGAAGGTAGCAGTTGGACATTTGCAGTTCCAACCCCATCAACTCTAGTTCCTGTCTCGCAGGTTTGGTTTCGGATTTCGGGTTTCTTTCGGATTTCGGCGTTCGGAATTCGGTTTTCCCCAGAAACTTTACCATAAACAACTAACCTCAATCCCTCATCCATGAACCACACTCCCCTTCCCCAGACTGCCGACGTTTCCCGTCGCAGCTTTTTAACCACTTCCGGCGGTCTCGCCCTTGGTTCAGCCGTATTGGCGGGCTTTCCCTCAAGCCTGACCAGCGCCGAGTCCTCGCAAAAGCTGCGCGTGGGCCTCATCGGTTGCGGCGGACGCGGCACCGGCGCGGCCAAGCAGGCCTTGAGCGCCGATCCCAACGTGGTATTGACGGCGGTGGGCGACGCGTTTGAAGACCGCCTCAAAACCAGCCTGAACGCCCTCAAAGCCGACAGCAAGATTGGCAGCCAGGTGCAGGTGCAGTCCGATCATTGTTTCCTCGGGCTGGACGCCTACCAGAAGGTGATTGCCAGTGATGTGGATGTGGTATTGCTCACCACCCCGCCCGGCTTCCGCCCGCTGCACATCAAGACTGCCATTGAAGCCGGCAAGCATGTCTTCGCCGAGAAACCCATGGCAGTGGACGGCCCGGGCGTGCGCTCCGTGCTGGCCAGCGCAGCCGAGGCCAAGAAACGCAACCTGGCATTGGGAGCGGGCTTTTGCTGGCGCTACAACCTGGCGGAACGGGCCGGGTTCGAGCAAATTCATCAGGGTGCCATCGGCGACGTGCGCACCATTTACGGCACCTACAACACCGGCTCGCTGTGGTCCAAACCGCGCCAGCCGGAATGGAGCGACATGGAATGGCAGCTCCGCAACTGGCTCTATCTCACCTGGCTTTCGGGCGATCACCTGGTCGAGCAGGCGGCACATGCCGTGGATTGGATGTGCTGGGCCATGAAGAGCGAGCCGCCCGCCAAATGCGTCGGCACCGGTGGTCGTCAGGTGCGCACGGATGCAGCCTACGGGCACATCTACGACCACTTTGCCGTCACCTACGAATGGGCCAACGGCTCGCGCGGTTTCATCTTCTGCCGCCAACAGGCCAACTGCGCGAATGACAATTCCCTGACCGTCTATGGCAGCAAAGGCGTGGCGCGCATTCTGGGCTTTGGTGGGATGCCCTCCATCAAGGGCGACACCGAATGGCGCTATCGCGGCCCGCGCCCGGACATGTACCAGGTGGAACACAACGAACTCTTCGCCTCCATTCGCGCCGGCAAACCGATCAATGACGGCGTCTGGATGGCGCACAGCACGCTGACCGCCATCATGGGGCGCATGGCGGCTTATACCGGCAAGGAAATCACCTGGGAAAAAGCGTTGAACTCGCAGGAGAGCCTCATGCCGGAAAAGGTGGCGTTGAACGCCTCGCTGCCCGTGCCGCCCATCGCCATTCCCGGCATTACTCCGTTTAGTTGATCCTGACTCAACCGGAAGCCTATGAGCACCACCATTCCTGCTGACTTGTTTAACCAGGCCATCCCGGCCGTCAAACCGCGACTCGACCCGGCGTTTCGTCCGGCCGTGCTCGTCAACCGGGTTTTCCGTCGGCTGGCGCGTGAAAGCGGCGCGGGCGTGCCGGTGCGGTTGGCCTTGGAGCAGGCCGATGGCTCGGTCTTTCATCACGCCACGGAAATCCTGCCGGCCGCGCACCCCCTGGCGGCCGCCAATTTCCTCCACCTGGAGCGCATGGTGAAATTCCTCATGTGGTCGCGCGGCGGATACCGGGTCTATGTGGATGGTCCTGCCGACTTGGGGACACAATTGCAGCGACACTTCACCGACACGGCCACCGGACGGTTTGATGCCGACATCATGGGCACCCGCATTTACGAACATCCCTTTGAAGTCGTCCTGACGCGGGACCTGCCCAGGGAACACGCCGCCACCATGCCGTTGGGGCGGCACCTCGACGGCTGCCGCATCGGCTTCGATCTCGGCGGCAGCGACCGCAAAGTGGCGGCGGTGATTGATGGCAATGTGGTCTTCAGCGAAGAAACCGTTTGGGACCCATATCATCAGCCGGACCCGCAATATCATTTCGACGGCATCATGGACTCGCTCCGCAAAGCGGCGGCCCACCTGCCCAAAGTGGAAGCCATCGGCGGCAGTGCCGCCGGCGTCTATGTGAACAACCAGGTCAAAGTGGCCTCGCTGTTCCGGGGTGTGCCGGCGGATGTATTCCAGAAGCGCGTCAAGCGCATGTTCTTTGACGTGCAAAAGGCGTGGGGCGGCATCCCGCTGGAAGTGGTGAACGATGGTGAAGTGACCGCGCTGGCCGGCTCCATGTCGGCGGGCCGCAACGGAGTGCTCGGCTTGGCGCTGGGGACCAGCCAGGCCGCCGGCTACGTCAACAACGAGGGCAACATCACCTCGTGGCTGAATGAACTGGCCTTTGCACCGGTGGATTACGCCCCCCAAGCGCCGTGCGACGAATGGAGCGGCGATGCCGGTTGCGGCGTGCAATATTTCTCCCAACAGGCAGTGGGGCGGCTGCTTGCTCCCGCCGGGATTTCCCTGCCAGCGGAGCTGCCCCTGCCCAAGAAACTCAAGGAAGTGCAGAAGCTCATGGAACAAGGAGACCGCCGTACCCACAAAATCTTTGAGACCATCGGCGTTTATCTCGGGTACGCCATTGCGCATTATGCCGAATTGTACGCATTCCAGAACGTCCTGATTCTGGGGCGCGTCACCAGCGGTTGTGGCGGGGAAATCATCCTGTTCCAAGCCCGGCACGTGTTGGATACAGAATTTCGGGACTTATCGCAACACGTCACTTTGATGACGCCGGATGAAAAAGACAAACGCCACGGCCAAGCCATCGCCGCCGCCAGCCTGCCCAAAATTCAACGTGCCTGAACCCATTTTAATCCTATGAATCCTTACCTGTCCTATGTCAGTTCGTTTATCCGGCTGGTTTCCGAGGGCAAATCCCTGCCGCTGGGCAACATTCCTCCCTGCCAGCGCACCGCCACCCGCCCCGGCGCGCCGGTGGCGCTGATCTTCTCGCCACACCCGGACGATGAATGCATCATCGGCGGGCTGGCCTTGCGCCTGATGCGCGAATCCGGTTTTCGCGTCATCAACATCGCCGTCACCCAGGGCAGCAACCAGGAACGCCAGCAACCCCGGCTGACCGAGCTTCTCAACGCCTGCAACTGGATCGGCTTTGAGTTGGAACAGACCGCCCCGAACGGGCTGGAAAAAATCACGCCAAAAACCCGCAACGCGGACCCCGCCCATTGGGTCGCCGCCGTGAACGTGATCGCTGGCACCCTCAGCCGCCTGCAACCGCGCGTTATCCTATACCCGCATGAACTTGACTGGAACGGCACTCACATTGGCACCCATCACCTTGTCATGGATGCGCTGAAAACTCTGCCCGTCGACTTCCGCTGCCACCTGGTGGAAACCGAATTCTGGGGCCAGATGATGTCCCCCAACCTGCTGGTGGAATTAAGCGCGAAAGATCTTGCTGACCTTTTGGCCGCCCTGTCGTATCATGTCGGTGAAGTGTTGCGAAACCCCTATCACTTGCGTTTGCCTGCCTGGATGCAGGACAACGTGCGACGCGGTGCGGAACTGGTCGGCGGCCAGGGCGGCGCGGCGCCGGATTACCAGTTTGGCACGCTCTACCGCGTGTTGAAATGGACCCGGGGTCGCGTGGAACCGGCCTACACCGGCGGAAAACAAATCAGCGCCAGCGATAATCCGGGAACGCTCTTTGCTTGAAATCCCTTTAAACAACCAATCAACCCCATCATTCTTATGGCAAAAAAAACCACCAAAACACCAAAGCAGGTCAACGTGGCCGTCGTCGGCCTGGGCTTCATGGGCATGACCCATCTCCGGGCCTGGAAACAAATTGAACGCGCCCGCATCGTCGCCGTGTGCGACGCCGTGCGCCTGCCGGTGGATGGCGTGCTCGCCGGCATCACCGGCAACCTCGCGGGCAACGACACCATTGATCTCGGCCGCGAAGTCAAAGCCTTCAAGACCCTCGAAGAAGTGCTCGCCGATCCCGGCGTGGACCTCGTGGATTTGTGCGTCCCCACCCCGCTGCATCCGCCGCAGGCCATCGCCGCGTTAAAGGCCGGCAAACACGTCATCTGCGAGAAACCCCTGGCCCGCACCGCCAAGCTGGCGCGCGAAATCATCGCCGCTGCCAAGGCTTCCAAGGGCTACTTCATGCCCGCCATGTGCATGCGCTTCTGGCCGGAATGGGCGTGGCTCAAGCCGGTGATCGCCAAAAAGACCTACGGCAAAGTGCTCGCCGCCCGCTTCCGCCGCGTTTCGGAACCGCCCGGCTGGAGCCGTAACAGCTACTTCGATGGTGCCCAATCCGGCGGCGCGCTCTTGGATTTGCATATTCACGACACCGATTTTGTGCAGTTCCTGTTCGGAAGGCCCACCAGCGTGTTCTCCACCGGCCTGAGCCGCTTCAGCGGCGCGATTGATCACATCGTCACCCAGTACCAGGTGGCGGGCGGTGCCACCGTCCATGCCGAAGGCAGTTGGATCATGTCCAAGGGCCATGGCTTTAACATGGCCTACACCGTCGTATTTGAAAAAGCCACGGCGGATTTCGATCTCACCCGGGGCGAGAACGCCTTGAAATTGTGCGAGGAAGGCAAGGAACCGCGCTTCATCAAATGCGAAGGCCCGGACGGTTACGGCGGCGAACTGCGACACCTCACCGACGCCATTCTCTCCGGCAAACCATCCTCCGTCGTCACCGGTCAGGACGGCCTCAGCGCCGTGGAAATTTGCGAAGCCGAGGAAAAATCCATCAAGACCGGCAAAGTCGTGACGCTGAAACCTTGACCCGCGCCAACGCCCACCCAGCACCCCAACTATGAATCGCAGACATTTCGTCCAAACCACCGTGGCTGCTGCCGCCCTGGCTGCCGTAACTCCCGCCCTGGCCGCCGAAGCCAAGGCCAAGCGGACCAACAAGCGCGGCATCATGTGGGCCACCGTGGGAATCAAAGGCTCGATCCTCGACAAGATGAAGGCCGTCAAAGAGGCCGGCTTTGACGGCGTCGAAATGATGAGTCACCTGAATCAGGAGGAAGTCTTAAAGGCGCGCGAGGCTGTGGGGCTGGAAATCCTGAGCGTGTGCGGCGAGAAACATTGGGGCAAGCCGCTGTCGAGCCCGGATGCCGCCGTGCGCGAAGAGGGGTTGGCCGCCTTAAAGCAGACCCTGCGGGATGCCAAAGCCTACGGCACCAACTCCATCCTACTGGTGCCCGGCACCGTCAACGCCAAGGTCAACTTCGACGACTGCTGGAAAATCTCCATCGAAGAAATCCGCAAGGCCATCCCGCTGGCCCAGGAACTGGGTGTGAAAATCTCCATCGAAAACGTCTGGAACAACTTCATCGAAAAGCCGGAACAGGCCGTGCGCTACCTTGAAGAAATCAACAGCCCGTGGGTCGGCTGGCATTTTGATTGCGGCAACGTCATCCGCTTCGGCGACCCCATCGCCTGGATCAAAGCCCTTGGCCCGCGCATCAACCGCGTGCACCTCAAGGAATACAGCCTGGACCGCTCCATGCGGGCGGGCGACGTCTGGAAAGGCTTCAACGCCCCCCTGCTCGAAGGTGCCAACAATTGGGCTGGCATCATGAAAGCCCTGGATGCCGCCGATTACACCGGCCCGGTCATCACCGAACAAGGCGGCGGCAGTTCCCCGGAAGGCCTGAAAAACCTGCTCGAAAGCGTCAACAAAATCCTGGCCTCCTGAACCGCATCCACCTGCGCATTGAGGCTCATTGCATTCGTAGTCGCTGACGTCAGTCAGCGCAAATTTCGGTTTCCAGCCTTCGGATTTGCTCGTGATTCGCGTTGATTGGCGTGATTCGCGGGCTTCGGCCTTCAGATTTACCATCTCCTCCTTCCCCATTTTTGCCATGTTCGCTTCCCATTTTTCTGGTGCAGCCTTCGATCTTTGACAGGCCAGCGGGTGCAAGT
>JBAXGN010000070.1 GCA_037139415.1 Verrucomicrobiota bacterium
CATCCAAAGCGGCGTCGCGGCCCCCGTCACCCCACCTTGCCGCCGCACTCCAAAAAATGCGGCTCCCGCGCTTCCTTGGGGCAAGGGCCAAAATGGAGCGCGGCCCTCCGGTCCGCTGGGGGGCGGGGAGTAGCTTCGGTTATTCCCTCCGCAGTGCGTGCGGCTAAAGCAGTCAAAACCACGCGGACCATGTAATTTATTTATCTGCCGGAGCCAGCGCCAGGGAGGTTTGGAAGGGATATTCGCAGGTGCAGCCGGCGCTGCCTTCGGGAATGAGAATCAGCCCGCCTGCCGGAATGGTGTTAATCCAGCAGCTTGGCCGGGTGACCGTGGACAACGCGGTGCGCTGGCCGGATTTGAGATCAAACATGTAGGGCAGCTTCTCCAGGGTGAACCGGCTGAAGGCGCAGTAGCGCGAGGTGGACAACGTGGCGCACTTTTGGCTTTTCTGCCACTGCCAGCCTTCATAGGGCTGGCCGGTCAGCAGGTGGAACGCAAACCCCGGGCCGTACACGATTTCCTCCACAATCGCGGGATGCTGCACCTGTTCGCCATGCGCCCCGGTCAGCACATGATCGTAACTGGGCATGGCGGTGGCGTGCCATTTCGGGTCGCCCGTGCGCGCGTCAAATGCCAGCAAGTCGTACCGCACGCGCTTGAGCTGTGTCGGTTTCTGAAAACCCTTGGTCTCCTCCGGGGACACGGTGGCATAGCGGCTCCCGGAGACCAGCAGCGTTTCCTTCGCATAGCTCAAGTAAATGATTTGTTGCAACGAAGTCAGATCGGTCTCCCGCGTCCAAACCGGGACGCCGGTCTTGAGGTCCAGCGCCACCAACTGCGCTCCGGCTCCGACCAACTCGTGAAGCGACACGCGACCGTTCGTGGATTCCAAGGTCCCGGCATTGCGGCTTTCGACAAAATATATCCGGCCGTTGCCGATGGCCAGGGTGGGATTGATGATCGCGCCACGCTGTGCCGGGTATTCCCAAACGGGTTTGCCAGTCGCGGGATCCACCGCAAAGACGGAGGTGCTGCACACCACCGGTTGATCGTTTTTCCAGATGATCACGTCCTCCAGCTTACCCAAGGCGCGCAACGAACCGCCCGGCTTTGCCACACTACCGATGATCAGGCCCCCGGCGGTCGCCAGATAACCCCAGGCTTTCTCCGGTTGTTTGCCCACGACGGGAATGCGCATCGTGGTTGTTCCTGTTTGCGCGTCCAGAACCAGGCAGGTATCGCCCGCCGCCACCAGCACGTTGGAATCGGTGGCCGCGATGCTGCTGGAATCCTTGAACGCCGCCACGCGCACCGAGTCGGGAATTTGCTTTTCCCACAGGATAAATCCGTTGAACGCGTCCACCGCCGCCAGGTAGTTGTATCCGGGAATGAAGAGCCGCCCGTTCACAAACAGGGGGGCCGGGCCTTTCTTATGACGATCCACCATGTTGTCACCAGGGCCGGGACGCCCGAACCATTGCAGGTCCATCGGCACCGGGCGGATTTCGTCGCTGCTGCAAGCGGTATTCCCAGGATCGGCGTAGAAGTGAGACCATTCACCGCTGCCGGGCGGACGCCCGCGCCGGGCCAGGCCGTGCGTGAGAGCGCCGGCGCTCACGTGCCATTCTGGCAAATCCCGCCCCCACTTGGGCAACTGACGATCCGCCTTGGTTCCGGGACGGGCCATGATATCCACTGTGCCGCCATACGGGCGCAGGACCCGCAAAACCTGATCGGCGGGCGGCAGTACGGCGTCTTCGGTCAGCACGCCTTCCGCGACGATGAGATTGGCGAAGCCTTTCGGATACGGCAATGTCTTAGCCGGGCCTTGATGGACTTCGATACGCCGCCCGTATAAACCGGCCTTCGATAGGGCGGCCCGCAGGGCCTCGACCTTCACCGGGTTTTCTTCGTGGCAGACGATGCGGAATTCAGAACGCCGGGCGATTTCATAGGCGAGTTGGCCGGTGCCAGCTTGCAGCACCAGGCAGTAACCCTTGGTTACGCCCGCGTTTTTGATGGCTGCTTCCGCCGCTTGCGCTAATTGCGGATTGTCCGGATACGGTTGGTCCATCGCTGGCGGGGCCAGTACCGGCGCGGGTGTTACCGGGCCAGTCTGGAAACAGACCGTCTGTCCGTGATCGAGGCTGGCATAGAGCCGCCCGTTGCAAAACGCCAGACCTTCCACAACGCCGCTCAGGCTGGTGGTCCAAAGCCGGGTTCCATTCTGCGTGTCGTACACGGCGACTGCGCCAGGACCTGCCGCAACGATTTTGTCCCCCGCCAGGATCATGGTCGTCGCCTTATCCGTGGTGACGGACCAGAGGGGGCGCGGCTCCTTCCGGGGCTTCTGATCGTTCAGGTAAGCCGTGCGGTTGACCGCCGCCAATTGTCCCTTGCCCAGCAGGTACACGGTATCACCTTGGATCATTACGGCATCTCCATGAGCACGCAGGATCGGGCTTTTGCGCCAAGCATTGAACCAGTGGAACTGTCCATCTTCGCTGGGGCCAGTCGTCAGCACGCCATCCGCCACGAGCGCGAAACTGCCGCCGACCAGGTTGGTCTTCCACGGATCAGAAGTTCCGTAGCGAACCAGCGGGCGGCCATCCTTGCGGTCGCAACCCCAGAAGGCGGTGCGTCCGGTGGCCACGAAGAGCTGGCTCGGTGACGCCAGCATGGTGCCTTGCGCGGTGAAATCGAGCGGGCGTTTGAAGACCTGGCGTCCGGTGTCCGCCTTGAGTGCGCAGAGATAGACGCCGTGCGATGGAAACAGGCCCGCGGTCAAATACACCATGCCCGCATCCGCCACCAAGCCACCGCGCACGGGCCAGAGGGAGATCATGCGGCCATTACCGGGCAACCGCTGATCGCGATCACCGGCGCGATATTTCCACCGCAGTTTTCCGCTGCGCGCCTCCAGCGCGTACAGATAGCCATCATCGGAACCGGCAAATAGGCTGCCTTGATAAAGCACCGGCGGGAGCCGCACCGGGCCCTGGGTGACGAACCGCCAGCGTTCCGCGCCGGTGGCCGCGTCCAGGCAGTACACCGCATCCTCCGAGGAAGAACCGAAATAGACACCCTCCGCATCCGCGACGACATGGAAAGCGCGGTCAAAGGTGAGGGTTTGCTGGAGCGGCCCGTACTGGATGGCGTAGTTGGTTAATGCGGGCTCCGGCCAGGCGGGGGTCGGCGGCAGCGCCGGTTGGCAAGTCCAGGCTTGGGTGAGTGGCAACGTCAGTGGTTCGGCAGTGACGCCGGAACGTTGCGCATCGCCGCGGAAGGCAGGCCATTCACCGGCCCCCGCCAGGCTGACGAACAGAAGCCCGAGCAGGGATGGAAAAAATTGACTGAAGACGTTCGTAAGTAAACTGCTTATACCATGCGAAACGACATGATTGCGGCAAAACTCATTTTCAAGACGGACCATGGCAACAGGGTATCTGGATTTGTCATGGCAGGTCAAGAATTGAGGTAATCCGAAGAATTAGTAATTCAGAAGAGCCGCACAAAAACGACCGCTGGAAAATCAAACGGTACGCACGCATTTCGATCCATCGGGAAAATTGTCAAGGGAGTGGAAAGTCCAGTAATTACCTTTCTCAAGTTTATTCGTATTGAAAACCACACGATTGGGAATAGAGTCTGCGCACTCTATGAACACGATAATGCGATTCACCCCGGTCTGCGCTTTCGCGATCTGGCTGGCCGTCACGGCGCTCGGCGCAGCCATCCCCGCAAACGAGTACCTCGTTTTTTCTCTGAAAACCTGCGACACGGTGGCGGCGGAACTTCCTGAAATCACGCGCCTCGCTGAAATTGTGGCGCAACGCCATTTGCGCGGCGGGACGCTCGGGTGCCTGCCCAATGGCCAGACGCTGGGGCCGGAACTCCAGGGACGCAGTGGCGGCATGATTTGCTTCGGTGCGGCGCGGGCCACCAAGACCGAACGCACCGACGCAGAAAAAACCAACGCCGTGATCCTGGCTGGCTGGGATCGCCAACCGGGGGAACGTGATCTGCAACTCATCCGGGATGCCCGGGCGCGCGGGGCCTTCCTCATTGGTTTCGGGCCGCGTAAAATGGCCGCACTGGCGGAAACGGCCGCTCAGTGCGATGCCTGGTTCGATACCGGATTCGGGGATGAAGATCTTGTTGTCACCTTGGAAGATGGCAGGCGGGTGGGACACGGAAACGTGCTGGTCAACACCTTGCACGCCTGGACGTTTACCGCCGAACTTGTGGCGGCACTCACCCGGGAAGGCAAGATGCCCACGATGTACAAATCGGTATTTTGCCCGGATGGCCGTGAGTGGAATGCGCAGTACGTCGGCAAGAAACTGTTCCATGATGACCTCCGGATCGTCCCCATTGCACGCGGGGCTCTGGGACAAGAATACTTGAGCCGGATTCGCACGTATCTGCAACGCTTCCAGGATGGCCAGGTGGCCGCGGTGAACCAGACCGCCCGCCTGATTGCCGAGGAACTGAAACAGGGACAACCCACGGTGGTGGCGATGTTGGGCCACATGCCGACCTATTATGTTGGCAAAGCCGAGGATGCGCGCTGGGCACGCCCGATTGACTTTTACGGTGGCATTCCTGGGCGCGAAAAGGCGTATCTGGAGAAGACACCGGATGGGGCGCTGGTATTGCGACTCGGCTACAGCAGCCAGTTGCAGGCAGAGACGGAAATCTTTGCCCGCAAGCGGCAACGCGAGATGTTGATCACCGCCGCTGACACGCCGCGCACCGACTGCCAGATGCCCACCAAACTGGTGACCCGCATCGAGATGGGCTGGGAATTCGGCGATGCCTGCGTGACCCTCCCCGGCTACCCGATCAAGATTCTCCCGCCTAGCGGCGTAATGCAGGTGGTCGCGTATGAATGCGTCAATGTCGAAGTCCTGAACCGCACGGGGAAAGCGCCGTGATGTTCAGCCTACGGTTACAGCGGAATTTACTACGGCAGCAACAGGCGCGTATTCACCGAGAAGCCTTGCGGGTTCACTTTGTCCAGGCTATTGCTCAGCTTTTGCCAATGCGCGGCACCGCCATTGGTTCCCTGCAAACTAATATATCCCAGCCACATGCCTTTGCCGGTGTATAAGGTCTGGTACGGGATGATTTCCCGTTGCCGGGTCAGCGGGAATGAACCGGCCAGTGTGTTTTTATCGGAGA
Organism: Verrucomicrobiota bacterium; assembly: GCA_037139415.1. NCBI lineage: Bacteria > Pseudomonadati > Verrucomicrobiota > Verrucomicrobiota bacterium. The sequence goes on from JBAXGN010000070.1 coordinate 5,185, forward strand.
GTGTGCCGTTCACGGTCACCGTTCCGGTGGATTGCACCAGCAGCGTCAAACGGCCACCGTTGGTTCCGCCCGGCCCGGTTTGCACCGTCAAGGAATAGTTGGTCTTCACCGACTGTTTCACAATCATATCCGCCCAGAGGCCAGCCAGCCAGTTGGTCCCTTGGGCCACGGTGCCCACGAATTCCCCCTGGCTGCCCAAGTCCAGGCTTAAGCTCACTTGCAACGCCGGATCTTTGCCGCGCAGAACCACCAGGTTGGTGGCGCCATTGAGGTCCAGCACGCCGGTCAACGGCCAGGTCTTGCCCTGGTGCGTCAGTTGCCCGGTGAAAGTGCCCTTGTCGGTCATGGTCAATTTGATCACGCCGCTATTGGTCCAGTCCGCCTGGCTAAAGTCATCGCCTGGCATGAACAACCCCACATAGTCTCCTTTGCGGGAGAGGAAGGCGTTGGTCACAAAGTTGGCGGTGAGGGTGGTGTTCGAGCGCAAGGTCAGTTGCACAACGGGTTTGTTGGTGAGAGCCACACCATTGCAGACCCAGTTGGAAAACAGGCTGCCGGCCAAGGGGGTGGCGGTGAGCGTGTAGGTCTTGCCAAGTTCCAAGAGGTTGTTGGTAAAGGGAGCCGTTTTGCCAAGCCCCGTGCCACGATTGATCACCTGCAACAGATTGGTCACGACATAGCATACCTTGACCGTGTTTGTGCTGGAACAATTGCCTGCCAGGTCGCGGCCATAGGTTTGGATGACATTGGTCCCGGGCGTTAACCCGGAAACCGCCGCCTGCCAATTGGTAGTCTGGCTGGCCGACAGCCAATTGCCCTGATTGAGCCGGTAGCACACAGCCGCAAGCGGGCCGCCCGTGTCAGCAGCCTTGCCCGAGACCGTCACGGTTGCGTTACTGACACGGGCGTTGGCCAGCGGGGCGGAAATCACGACCGTGGGTTTTGCTCCATCCACGATCAGCATGGCCGGTGCACTCGTGACACTACCCAGAGTATTGGTGATAATGACCTGATAGGTGCCAGCCTGTGCAGTGGTGGCATTGGAGATAACGCACGTCGCATTGCTGGCCCCGACCACCACGGTCCCATTCCGGGCCCAGCGATAGCTAAAGGGAGCGAGGCCGGAGGCGGTGACACTGAAAGCCGCGCTGCCACCAGGCAGGACGAACTGACTCACGGGCTGAGCGCTGATCACCGGCGCGGTATTCGCGCTGGCGCTGTTCGTTACCACCACCTTGATGGGGATGCTGGTTGAGAGCCCGACCACGTTACTGGCCACCAGCGTGTAGGTGCCCGCTTGGGATGGTTGGATATTTTTAAAGTACACGGACGTCGTGTTGGAGCCCACCAAAGCCACGCCGTCCTTAAACCATTGGTAATTAGGTTTGGGAGTGCCATCGGCATAGAAGCTCAAATAAAGCGCGGCGCCCGAGCCAATCTCCCGGAAGGGCGTGGTGGTGAACACATAGGGCATTTTTCCCAAATACGGGCGATATTTCGCTTTGAACACGGTGTTATCCGATATGACGTTATCCACATAATACGATAGGGGCGTGATCCAACCCGGGATGGGTTTGAAATTGATGAGCCGCGTGTAGCCAGGGAAGTTGGTGTCCGAAAGCGTCGCGGCCGAGGCGTTCCAAGCATCGCTTTCCACGCGCCATTGGGCGCCGGCCTGGACGGCGGCTGCCGGTTCGATCTGCACCGTCACACCGACGGGTTGGGTGGACAGCGTCCAACGGATTTCGTTATTGGCGAGGTTGGCATCAGCGGGTACCACGTTCGTTAGTAAAGCGCGCACGGTATAGCCCCCGGCGACCTCGGGGGTCAAGCGGGCGGTTATCTGGACGGTATCTTCCACGTAGAGGTCATTCGTTTGCAACAGGTATTCCGAACCGCCCGGCGGTTGGATGAAAATTTGCAGGGTCCCCGCAGCGGGGTTACCACCATTGAGAACCGTAAAACGAAGCTGGTTGTTATGGCCCAGCGAAAGGAATGGCAACGTGCCGGGGCTGCCCGAGACCACAACCAGCGAGTTGGTTTCCAACCGGGGATCGGTGGCGGCGGCGTTCCCCGCGACGGTCAGTTGTAGCCGCGCGGTATTGCTTGCCCCGGCACGGTCGGTGGCCGTACAGGCGATCGTGTGCAGACCGGCAGACAGTTTTATGCCCGGCAAGGCTGGCCCGGTACCCAACGTGCCATCCAGTGAGGAGGTCCAGACCAGGTTGGTCAACTCGCCATCCTCGATATCCGCCGCCACGGCATACAGGTCGCAAACCGGGCCGCTGGTTTGACCGCTGCGGGGCTGGTTGATGGCCACTTGGGGGCTGCGATTTACAACACTGAGGTTGGAGATCACATTGATGACGGTGTGAAACCCGTCACTGGAGCACACCTTGAGAAAGACGCGATTGGTTATCGGCAGCGGGCCGGCGGAGAGCAGGCGCTGGTTGCCTTTGATGAGCCGTCCGAACCGCGTCCAGGCGGAGCCATCGGTGCTGTAAAACAACAGATGCGAGACCGGCGCCCCCGACGTGGTTGCGGTAAAATTAAAGGTGTCCCCCAAAGCGTCACCATTACGCGGTGATGTGACGATCACCGAGGGTGTTTTTGAAAAATCCAGCATCAGGTATGGGTCCCCGGAGACATGCTCCGGATCGGCTGCGCCCTCGACGGAAAGTCCGGCGGCCGTATTGGTGATGTCAAAGGTTTGTATCCAGAATCCGATGGGGCTGTTAAGGAGATCTGGTCCGGGGATTTTAACATACTGACTGTCCAAATACCCGTAATTCGTGTTGAGGCTCCGGACCAAAATGGAATCCGCCTTGCCACCATTATACGAGGGGATGGAATCCACATTCAAATCCGTGACGTCCATGGCCGTGACGGTATCCCGAATAAGGACGTAGCTCATGAGATTGGCATCCCAAGGCCAGGGCGAGCCCAAACGCGCGTAAGCACCTTGCATGAGAATGCGCCGCTGGCCCGGGTTGACCGGCGCTTTACTGGCGGCCTTATTTTGGGTAATGGCCGGTGCCGGAGATGGAGAATAGAGCAATGATAGCAGCCCACGGCCATACTCATAATGGGTGGAAGGGATGATCCATGACGGTTCAAGACTGCCCATCACGTCGGTGTATTTATCCCCAAGGTTTTGGGCGAGATGGAAAAAGCGCCCGAGATTGGTCATGCCGGGAACGCCATTGAGCGAGAGCGCGGCCTCCGGCAAAAACGCGGTGACTTGATCCACCGGGTAGCCACCCTCGACAATAGAATATTCTTCCTTGCCGGTGTAGAGGCCGAAGGAATGTCCCATTTCGTGAAGCACCGCCAGCGGCTTGGTCTCATCCACCAGCATGGAGGCGCGCGACGTCATGACGTTGACGCCATCCCCTTCGCCCAAGGTTCCCTTGGCGACCACGCCAACGATCCGGTCATACCGTTGCGCAGCGGGCAGGAACGCGTTGATTTCCAGCATGTACTGCAACAGCCATTCATTCACCGTATAACACAAGGAGGCGGTCATCCAGGAATCAAAGAACCCGCTCTCCGCGCTGCTGTAAGTCAGCAAGGTATCCAGTTCCACCACCAGTTCGTCACTCCGGATTGGCAGCATGGCGGGCGCCACCTTACGCAAGGTGGCGGCGACGGCCGTCCCCGTGGGAATGCCGGTGGGATAGCCTGCCACTTCGATCTTCACGGGGGTGACCAACACTCGGAGCGGGCGCACCGGGGCATTCCAAAAATTCAAGGTCTGGGAATAAATGGTTGCCTGGTAGCCGTTGGTGCCAAAAGCTGGGGAATTGCTGGTATTCATGATGACCTGCAAGGCGGCGGTCATTTTGGTCTGGGCGGGCAAGATCAGGTTGAACGTAGTTGCGCCCGCGCGCACCTGCTGGTTGGCTTCGCCGCCTTTGGCGGCACAATCACGCCAGTCGCGGTAAATGTCGGGCGATTTCACGGGATCAATGCGGACGCCATCCAGCAGCGCATAGACCTGGACGCCACTGACTTGTTTCCAGTTGGAGGCAATCTCCACACTGACGAGGGTTTCCCGCCCCTGACGCAGCAGGGATCCGGAAACATTCTGGGCGATGCGGGTGCCCATGTTATAGAGTATCGGGGGCAGATTCGTGCCGGTTGAAAATTTGCGATTGGCAAGGTCCGCGCCGGTAAAGGACGCCTTGGAAATCGCGAAAAAGTTGGTGTTCACACTGGCGCCGCGCCCGCTGGCAAACCCCCAGTTATTCGGACCGGTCGTGTCACCATAATAATTTTTCCCCAGCGCCACCTTGGTGGTGATGGGATCGGTGCCGGTATAGGTCAAGGCTTCCACCCCCACGAAGCTGTTGTTCTCAATCACGGCCTGGTTCAAATAGGTGCCCCAGCCTTTATCGGTAAAAATCAACCCGCCGGCAAACATGTTGCCGCGCAGCGTCACCGGACGCCCGCCGTAGAAGCAAACACCAGGCGCCATGCCGAACTCACACTGCTCGAAAATGATCGGGGTGGCATTGGTGCCATTAACGTAGAAGCCCGCTCCACTCCGGGTGGTCGGAAACTTGCAGTTGAGGAAATTGGCCATCAAGCCGGCTCCCAGGTTGAATACGGACTCAAATTGGGAGTCTGCCACCGCCAGCGTTCCGGAGGCTGGCGGATTAAAACCCAGCACGCGGCAATTGCCGATGGAGTAGTTGCCGTTGCCATTGAACGAACAATATTGAACCGAGCTGCAATCCTGCAGGAGCAACGACAGGCCGTTGGTGATATTCACCCCAACGACCAGAGGATTGGTAATCCCGCTGAAGGTCTCATTGAACAGCAGCGTTCCACTGATGTTGGATTCGGTCACCCCAGGCGAGATACTGGTTACCAGATTCGTATAAACCAAGGCCGGGCTCCGGGAGGTGTCGTTGAAACTTTCCTCGATCCGGATGTCGGTATAACCGGAAGGCAGCTTATCCACCCTCAGGGTGCCGTGAATGGCGGTTCCCTGGGCCAGCACGGTGCGCGTTTGCCCGTTCACCCGTACCAACTTAAGCCCGGTGGAATACGCGCCAGAGGCGGAGGCACTGTAGGTGAGGTGAACCAGGCCGGGGCCCGTGAACGGAGCGGACAATTCCGCCGCGCCGGCAAAGAGCGACACGGACAATAATGACAATAACGTCTGCTTAAGCATACCTTTAGAATTTATTATTTTATCACAGGCAGCAATCCAAAAAGTTGGAAACCATAAACCACCTCAAAAACACCCCCGCCGGAGGCGAAGCTCGCGGCGGGGATGACGTGAATCGGTTGTGGCAGGCGGTCGTTACTGCCCGATATTCACACTGCCACTGTTGGTCGCACCCAGCCACCAGCCCATGTTCATGCTGCCTTGGGGCACAGTATTGGTCCCGTACCACTGCAACACCACGCCTTTGAAGGGGACGACTTTATTCTTGTCCTGAGGGTTGGAAAAGGTACCCGCAAAGGTGCCTTTGGTCGCATCAAATGTCACCGAATAACTCTTCACGGTGTTGTTGGTTCCAAACGGCACACCGACATTCTTCACCAGGCGTAACTGCCCCGTCAGATCGTTGGTCAGCCCGCCACGACTCACAACGATGCCGCCAATATTCGTGCTCCAGAACGTCGCATTCGCCCCAGGCGCCGGTGCCGTGAACCGACTCATCCACAGCATCGGATTCACCGAGAATCCACCCTTATACAGTTTATCCGTTGGTACCGCCGGCTTCTGCCAGTGCAATTCACCCTGGCCGTCGTAGTCACAATGCGCGTAACCCAACAGCATCCCCTTATTCCCATACAAGTTTTGGTAAATGATAAAGTCGCCGTTGGTGGTCAACCAGCGGGATTGCGTGATTGCAGTGCCATCGGCCATGGAGCCCGACACCGTGACCGCACCCTGTGGCGAAACCGTTAAAGTGAGCGCACCAGCTACCCAAGCGTTATCCGGTCCGCCTTCGATCCCCACCGTATAGTTGCCTTTGAAAGCCGTATCCTTGGTGATCATCTTCCTGGAGGCCCACAGCTCGGCATTCCACGCGCCCGCCTGACTGACCGTGCCAATGATCTGCGCGGCCCCCGGCATCAACTGAAAGGTCACGATCAGCGCCGGATCTTTGCCGCGCGCCACGCTGATGGTATTTGACCCCCGCGCATCCAGTTCCCCCGTGAAGGGATAATTCACGCTCTTATATGTCAACTGGCCGCTGAAGGTACCGTTGGTGGTCAACGTCAAGGTCATCATGCCGGCATTGGTCCAGTCCGTCGGCTTGATCCACACGTCATTGGTATCGCTGTATGAGGGCGGCTGGAACAGGCCCGCATAATCACCACCTTCCGTCAGGAACGGATTGGGCACAAAGTTGGCGGTGACGCTCAGGTTGGATTGCATGGTGAGCGCCAGGATATTGTAATCGTGCTTGAACGGCACAACGCCATTGGACGCCCCCACTTGCACCTCCCAACTGGAGAGGATGTTACCCGCCACCGGCTTGGCCGTTAAGGTCACGGTTTTGCCCAATTCCCGAACCAGACCGGTTACAAACGGCTTGTTACTCTCGATAATCGCCCCGTTTCCGGTGGTGCCACCCACCAACACATCGGTCGCCACTTTGAAGAAGGAGACTTTTTGGATGGCGGAACAGTTCCCCGCATCATCCATCGCATAAACCTGGAAGATATTCGTGCCGCCGAGGGGAGTAATCGTTTGCGACCAGGGTCCGTTCATAGACTGGGCGGCTACCCAAGCATTTGAATTCAACTGGGACCACACCGTCACATTGGCCCGGTCATCACTCACCTTGCCGCCGAGGGTCAACTGGCTGGTGAACACGCGCGCCGCCGGTGCTGTAATGGTGATGGTGGGTTTAACGCCATCCACAACCAGCAAGGCCGGGGAACTGGTGGCGCTGCCATAGATATTGGTGACAATCACCAGGTAGGTACCGGCGTTCGCGGTCGTGGCGCTGGCGATGGAATACGTCGAGTTTGAAGCTCCCACGATGGTGGCCCCGTTCTTCGCCCACCGATAACTCATCGGCGTTGCGCCAGCGGCGCCAACTTGAAGTTGCACCGGTTGTCCCGGTCGCACTGCCAATCCGGACGGATCTCGCGTGATCACGGGTTTCGAGGTAGTTATCAATATCACCTGTTGATTATACTCATGCGAAGTGCTGGCCGCGTATTGATTCGTGCCGCCATACTGCACCGTGATTGCGTGTTCCCCCAAGGCCAAGGCCGAGGTGGTCAAGGTTGCCTGTCCCTTGCTATCCAGAGTAGCTGAGCCCAAGCTGTTCTTGCCATCCAGGAAAGTTACTGTTCCAGCGGGCACGCCAAAATCGCCCGCAACCACGGCGGTAAAGGTGACCGTTTGTCCGGGTGCGTCGGGATTGCGATCCGATGACACCAAGGCCGAACTGGCACTCACGGCCGGCACCAGCATGAAGTTAATATTGCTCACCGTCGTGCCCGCCGCGACCGGCACGGTAACGGCATCGGAGGAATTGGTGCCCGCCGGATACCACGTCGGTAAATAGTTGGGATTCGAGGAAATATAACGGAATTTATAATTGCCGGGTTGCAGGTAGGAGGCGAGATAATCCCCCCCGTGACTCCAAATAGAGTTGGTCCGTATTGGCGCGCTGCTGCCATTGTAGTACACTTCCAGATCTCCGCTACCCTGGTCATACGGCATTCCAGAAAGAGCGGGTATGCCCACGATAATGTTGCCCGCCACCTGGCCGCGCGACGCGGCATTAACCACCGTCAATTGCAACCCGCGCACAGCGCCATTCGCATTATTTTTGGCGTAGTAGTAATATGTGCCAGGCTGCTGACCCGCAGGCACCGGCTGCCGCCAGGACATCGAAGACCAATCCGTAGAATGGGCCACATCAGTCGTATCATACGGGCCAGTGCCTTCCATCCCGTACTCATTGATCGTGCCGCCCACCGCGTGCCAGGTAAATACATTCGTCATGGTCCCTGAGTTATCCACCAAACCAGGGGAAGAGTAGGCAGCGTCAATGACCGGAGACGTGGGCAGCGTCACGGTGACCGGGAAATTCTTGGTAAACCCATCGGGAGTGGTGAACGTCAGATTCGCCGAACCGCTGCCCACCGCGTCAAAGGTGTAGAACCCCATATTATCCGTGCCTACCATCACCACGTTGGGATCGGACGAGACGACCTTGTACGCCGGCTTGCCGCCGGGACCCGCCGCCACCATGCCAAAAAGCCGGCCATCCTGCTGCACCAGATCCGCGTACAGATAAAACCGTCCCTGCTTATTGGTGCTGAAGCTTGACACCGGTACACCGTATGAGGAGAAGGCAAAATTGGTGATCGAAACCACCGTCAATTTGAAGGGTGCCCAGCGGGCATACGAACGACCTTCCAGACTCTGCGCAACACAATCATAGGTTCCGTTCGCCAAGGTGGTCGTGTTCAAATTCAACAGACACGCGCCGCTCTGCGTCAGGGGTTTCGAGCCAGCCGTATCAATCCCTGGCGGGGTATGCATCATCAGCGACACGCCGCCGGAACTGGTGAACCCATTCAGGAACCCCACTTGGAAAATCGCTGGCACCGTCTGGCCGCGAATCGCTGTAATCTCCGGACTCTTCGCCGCCACCGTAAAGTTGGACGAGGTCACAAAAAAACCGGAATCCCCGTCCGCCTCCACACCATTAGCCACCACCTTGATCTGGCCGCTCCGATTGGGTTCCAACACCTGGCACACAATTTGGGAATTGGCCCAGCTCACCACCTTCAACTGCCCTACGGTAGGTCCGCCCGTGTAATCTGCCGGGCTGACACTCAGGAAGACCTGGCCTGTGGCACCGAAATTCGTGCCAAAGATGGTGATGTTGGTTTGGTACTTGCCCAGCAATGGCGATGATCCTTCTACCTTGGCCAACCCGCCCACGGTGCCGCTGGCAGTGGTAAGGCTCACATTATCCGCCAGAATTTCTCCGTTGTCTTCCTTGACCAACAAGAGACGCACCACTTTGGTTGCCTGCGCGGGCAGCGCTACCGAGGCGGTCACGGTGGTCCAGGTTCCACTTGGCAGGTTATCCGCATTGGGATTCAAGATTTTGACCCGGGTGGTCTGGGTTGTATTGGTCAGATAATCCAGATATACCGCCATCGTTTTGGCGCCGGCAGGAGCGGAACCCTTTTGCAGGCTCACCGAGAAGTTCAGCGTGGTTCCGCCCACCCCGGTGAGATTCAGATTTTGGTAAATGACATACCCGTAAAAGCTGACAAACGTGGCGGGGGGATGCAGGCTGACCACATTATTGGTACCCAGGTCCACTTGAAGGGGGCTCCAGGTCCCAACGGCGTCATTGACCACCCAGCCGTCCAACCCACTGTCGAATGAGCCGTTGCGAATGGCTTCGGTGGCACGTACTTGCGGTGCCACAAGGCCAGAAGTCGCGCAAACCGCCAACGCAGCCAAAATACTACAGAGGGGTCGGATCGCCTTGTCAAAAACTATTGTTTTCATAATTTCCTTATCAGTTTTTACTTAATGATTCCTGCCAGTTGCTAATTACCACGCATAAAATGAGCACAAAATAAAACATATTGCTTTGCATATATTGCGATTTCATAGCTTCATTTTGTTATTTGCCAACAAACGAAAGACGGAATGGCATAATATCCGTTTGGCGCAAAGGGCTGCTGGTGGCACTTTATGGACACCCAGCCCACCCCACGCACACAATCAGCCCCGGCTGACTTACAATGGCCGGGGTAAGGTCTGCCAGCGGATGACTTTGTTTTTGAGGAAGACGATTTCAGATCGCACATAGCTGCGCGGGGTGTAATCGGTATCCAGGTACCGTTCCATGTGGGATTTCCCGTCATGGGTTACCTCGCGGAAGGTCCAATACCGGGTTTCCTCGCCATAACCGCTGTGATACCGCCAAGTGACGGTGTGCCCCTCCGCGGACTCGGCTTCCGTCTCTTCCGAGGGTTTTCCCCAGGCAATAAAGACGGCGTCCATGGTCATGCCCATGCGGATCTTGCCCTGATCCACCAACTCGCGCTGCTCCTGCGGCAAACCGCTATACGCCATCCAACGTTCGTGTTTGCGAGTCTCGATGGTGCTTTTGTCGGCGCAGCCCGCCAGTACGACCAGCCAGCCGGCCAACCAGCCGATTGTTAATCCGATTCGCGTTAACTTCATAAATCAGTATCCGTTATCAGACATCAGGCGGGCGGCTTGGGCAACAGTTTTTCGATTTTATCGAGCAACCGGGGCAGTTCAATGGGCTTGGTGTCGTAATCATCGCACCCGGCGGCGAGTGCTTTTTCACGATCCCCGGCCATGGCATACGCCGTGAGGGCGATGATGGGAATGGTTTGTGATGCCGGAAAGGTTTTGAGGATTTTGGTGGCCTCCCAGCCGTCCAAGACCGGCAGGCTCATGTCCATCAGGATTAAATCCGGGAACTCGCTTTGTGCTTTTTCCACCGCCTCATTGCCGTCCACCGCGATAATCACCTCATACCCCTTGCGCGCAAGGCGCCGGGACAGCATGTCGCGATTCATTTCGTTGTCTTCGACTAACAGTATCTTTGCCATAAATCTTCAAACGTTCAGTTTTTGCCGCGCTGCGGTACCGCAAACCTGTTTTCGCAGCCCGCGTAATTTCAATCCGGTTACCCTATAACGTCAGGAGTGCTGATTCACGCCTTTTTGACGCTGGGTAAAAATCCGTAATTGGACTGCCAAATCCTCGCAGCGGCAGGTTTCCTTGCGCATAATTGCCTCGACTTGGCCTTTTAAGCGCGCGTGATCCTGATCAGATAGGACCATGCCCGTGAGGATGACCACCGGAATCAAGCGCCATTCTTTGTGCTGGTGCATGTGCCTGAGAAACTCAAAGCCGTCCATTTCGGGCATGGAGAGATCCAACAAGATCAAGGAGGGCACTTCCTGGGCCAGCCGCTCCAAGGCCTCGCGTCCATTTCCGGCTTCCCGGACGATCCAGCCGTCGTGTTCCAAAATCAGCTTCAAGATGTCGCGCAAGGACAATTCATCGTCCACGAGCAAAATCGTGGGGGAAGCAGTCCGCCGGTACTTGTTCAGGACTCGGGCCATGGTTTCCCGGTTAATTGGTTTGGTCAAATAATCGGAGGCACCCAGGGCAAAGCCCAAATTCTTGTCATCAATCATGCTCACCATGACCACCGGAATATCCGCCAGTTGCGGGTCGGCTTTGAGATGCTTGAGCACGGCCCAGCCATCGAATTCGGGCATCATCACATCCAGGGTGATAACATCCGGCCGTGATTCCCGGGCCAGCGCCAGGCCTTCCTTGCCCCCCATGGCGGATGTGACATGAAAGCCTTCCTTGACCAAATACCGTTTTAACAAGTCGTGGATGACGGGATCGTCATCAATCACCAACACCCGGCTGGCATCCTTCGGCAGCGTCGTCAAGAGAGTTTCTTCCGGTTGCGTGATGGGTTCGGGTTTGGCTTTGACGGTCTTGGCCGGCAGCCGCACTGTGAAAATTGAGCCTTGTCCGTACTGGCTTTCCACCGAGACCGTGCCGCCCATAAGGTGGCAGAAATGGCGAGTAATCACCAAGCCCAGTCCCGTGCCGCCGAATCGCTTGGTGGTGCCACCATCCGCCTGGGTAAAGGCTTGGAACAAGCGGTCCATCTGTTCGGGCGTCATGCCAATGCCGGTATCCTGCACTTTGAACACCACCCAATCTGCGCTGTCCACAGTTTCCCGGAGCACGGATAATGTGATCACGCCCCGCTCGGTAAATTTGCAGGCATTGCTGAGCAAATTAAACAGCGCCTGGCGCACCTTCGTCTGATCCGCATAAATGGCTTCCATGCTCTCCGGGCAATGGACCACCAGGCGATTGGCTTTCTTATCCACCAACGGCGCGATAGTGGCGGTGACCTCGCGGATGGTTTCGGAAACATCGAACGTCTCCAGATACAAATCCATTTTTCCAGCCTCGATTTTCGACAAATCCAGGATGTCGTTAATCAACTCGAGCAGATGCTTGCCGGCACCATGCACCTTTTTCAGGTCACTGCCGAACTCTTTCATTTCCAGGTCCTCCGCCTCCTCCATCAACATCTCGCTGTAGCCAATGATAGCATTGAGCGGTGTGCGCAGCTCGTGGCTCATATTGGCCAGAAAGGCGCTTTTGGTCTGGTTGGCCAGTTCGGCGGCCTGGCGCGCGTCTTGCGCCTCGCGCGTGGACTGCGCGAGTTCCGCCGTTCGCTCGGTCACCTTGTTTTCGAGCATTTGATTATTCTCCGCCAGCTTCTGGTTGGCGGACTTCAGCTCCTGGTCGCGGTCCTGCAAGGCCTGAAGCATGGCGTTGAAATTGTCAATGAGCTGCCCCACTTCGTCCTCCCCCTGTCGGGGAGCCCGCAGACTGTAGTCGTTGCTCCGGGCCAATTGTTTGGCGGTGGTGGCGAGACTCAGAATTGGGCGGGCAATCACCCGTTGCAGCACGGCGGAAAAAACGACGGCCACCAGCGAGGAAATCAGCATCACCACCACCATGATTTCCGTATAATGCTGGTCGTTCTTGCCCTGGGCCACCGACAAATCCGCTTTCAGGTACAGCATGCCGACCCGTTGGTTTTGCACCTCGATCGGCTTGAACAAGACGAGAAAGTCTCGATCAAAACTGAACCGTAATCTACGGGGCGTCGCCGGGACGAATTCCACGGAGTCCATCCGCGTATATTGGCCGATCAGCATATTGTTGGTACCATAGACACCGGCAGCAACGATGTTCCGACTGCCGCTGAGCCTGAATAACTGCTTTTTCACCTCATCCCGGCTGCCCTTTTGCACCGCCAGACCGGTGCCAGCGGTCACGACGTCCGCCAAGGTGGCCAACTCCTTGGTCATCGCCTGCCGGAATTTCCACAGCTCGTAGAAGATGATCGCCCCGCCGCCAGCCACTGACGAAAAGATGCAAGCCGCGCAGATCATCAGCATCAGCTTCCACTTGAAAGATATGTTCGTGAATAATCGCATTTCCATCATGACGCATTTGCCCACTAGCGCCAACGGGGCTGGGACTGAGCCAACCCCGCCATAGCCAGTCCTATAACTGGTTCAGCTTAGACTTTGTCACCGGATAACGCAAAAGATTTTTGCAACCGAACACCGGGTGAACAGTTATCAGCATCCCGTTGGCGGTAAACTGACTGGATTGACAGTTGCGTGATCAAAGCTAGGGTTGCCGAACATGAATACCCTCCGAAACCAGTGGTCGGCAACCCGCGGTGAAACGCGGGTGGAAACACACATTCCGGTCATGACGCAATTCTTCACCATGAAAATGCAGAGGGTGGGCAGAGCAATCGGAGCGTTGGTGGTGGCTGCACTGGGTGCGTTGGCGGGTGCGCAAGTGCCCATTGATGCGCCGCGCGTTGGTGGCCAGATGTTGCCACACGGCGCGCCCCAGGGTCGCAACCGCCCAGGGCCGTGGGACGGTGACGCCTGGCTCTATGAATCCACCGACGGGCTTCGCTTCACAAAAGTGAAAAAGCTGGTCGAGCGGGCGGGGGTGCCCACGCTTATCGCAGACAAGCGCGGGCGTCTTATCGCGCTCTTCCAGTGGTTTCCCCAGCATGACGATCGGGCGTTTGATCGAGTCGTCGTCTGCCTTTCCGAGGACGCGGGGCGCACTTGGAGCGCGCCGCGCACGATCGCCGTCGAGGAATTTCCGAACACCCTGATGCGCCCCTTCGATCCGACGATCGTGCTCCTGGAGGACGGGCGCTTCCGGCTCTACTTTACGAGCGTCGCCGGGAAGCGCGGCGGGCCGGCGACCAAGGAGTCGCCGCCCGGCATCTACTCTGCGATCTCGGACGACGCGGTGACGTGGCGATTTGAGCCGGGAATGCGTTTCGGCGTGGACCGTGAGTTCGTCATTGATTGCGCCGCAGCGCGGTTGGGCAGCACGTGGCACCTCTATTCCCCCGTGCAGCGGAAGGACGGCTATGCGTATCACGCGGTCTCTACCGATGGGTTAAAGTTTGAGCGTCGAGAGGATGTGAAACTGGCCATGGAAGGCACCTGGCTCGGATGCGCCGTGAATATTGGGGAGAAGCTGCGCTTCTACGGCAGCGGCATGAGGGGCGGTTGGTCGGCGACATCGTCGGATGGGGCGACCTGGACGCTCGACGGCGGAACTTCGCCCGGCGGGGGAAGCGATCCGGGCGTGGCGGCCACCGCCGATGGACGCTGGCTCATGGTCGCAACCAGGCCAGGCGAACTCCGTCCGGGCGGCGGGCGGGCGGGGGGTGACCGCAAGGCTTATCTTGAGTATATGCGGGATTATGACTCCGCCAAGGCACCAAAGCACGCATGCAAAACGTACGAGACGCCCAAGAGCGTCACCATGGGCCGCCTCACGCGGGTGGGCCATGGCGGTTTTCCCCGGTTGCTGCACGTGGGCGGTCGTCTTCACGTCTTCCTCTCGGTCGGGGACCGATCCTGGGTAGTGCGGTTGGACGGGGAACTGAAGCCCGACGGCTTCGAGAAGCAACTGAAGCCGCCAGAAACCCGCTGGGTGGACCATGATCTCACAGCGGCTGGCGATTTTGTATATCACTATGCAATGCTTCCGGGTGGCGCCGGACAGGTACGCAAGTACGACAAGGATTTCAACTTGGTGGCCGAGACGGAGGTGTTTCACACGAGCGGAACGGACATGATCCTGGACCAGAACATCGAAGTCATCCAAGGCAAGGTGTATGCGGCGGGCGAGTATCGAGAGAACGGGCCGTGGCGCTCACCCCGCAGCGGAGAGCAGAACATTCCGCCCGATCCGAAGCAGGCGCGCGGCATACACCTGCGAATCTTTGATCTGAACCTGAAACCGATCGGCGAGGAGAATCTCACGGCCGACATTCCGGGGGCGGCGGTGCGCAATCAATTCTGGGGGCTGGGGACGAGCCAGTTCGAGGCGGGCGGGTACCACTGCCTTGCGGTGCACACCCCGATCGGAAATGTTGCGAAGTTCGCGCTCGGCGAATCAGTGGGCGCGCGCCAGATCTTCGTGCTGCGCTACGATGCGAAGCTCCGGTTCGTGGATGCAAAGGGGCCGCTTTCCGATACCGACCGCGACAATTTCTGGTGCACCGGGAGCTGCACCGATGGCGAGCGAACCTACATCGTGTACGCCTCCGTCACCCGCGGCTACATTCCCGGCCCCGGCGAACAAGCGGAGAGCAGGGCGGAAGCGAACGTGCGGCTCGGGATTTTTGACGAGAATTTTGAGGAAATCGAGACGATTGACCTGACGAAACGTGGCGACGGCGGGATGTGGCCCGATGTCCTCAAGGTCGGCAACCGACTCTACGCGGCCTATGTAAGCGAGACTGAGCGAGGAGTGGTGGTGCGGGAGATTATTCCGCGATAGAGGGCTGATCAAAGCAAAGATACATTTACCAGATGGCGATTCTGAGCACGAACAAAACCGTCGTCGCCGCGCGCATCCGCAACGAGGCCGGCGGGTTGACCGTTGGCCTGATGGCGGAAAAATGAACCGGCAGAAAGATGAAGACCTGGGATTTTAACCACGGATGACACGGATGACACGGATCAGACCGAAGACAGGATGGACAGGCTGAAGACCGCCGGCCCATTCACGCGAACGGGCAAAAGTGATGGCGGAGGCCGTTGATCCTTTTTGCGGCGGGAGCAGACCTGCCCCCCACCACGCGGGCACACTGGTCCCGCGCCCGCCAGAGAAGAGGCGGCTCCGAGGAGCCGCCTGGTTGTTTTGATTGCACTCTGCTTTTCGCACCCGGCCCGGCAGTCAGGCCGCTGAGGCAACGAACGAGTACGATGATAAACTTTTCTGGGCATACGGCAACCAGACAGATTACCTTAAAAAAGGTAGCGCCGTTCACACGGTGTCATCGCACCGTTGCAATCAACAATTCCTGGGGGGATTCGGAGGGAAGCCAACGGAAGTCGGCGATTGGCTCACTCGCTCCCGCTCGTTCGGCCCTGCGGGCCTTGCCGTCGCTGCGCTCCGGCAATCCCTTTCGCTGCTGCCAAAGCGGCGCAAGGCAGCAGGCTGGAAGCCTGCGGTACGGGGGGCGGATTCAGTCTACGGGTACTTGGTAGGATGTGGGCGGTGGGGGGGATGACGGTAAGCCGACTGGGAAGTCGGCGACACAGCAGGTTTGGAAACCTGCGGTACTATTTTCATTTCCACGCTTGATTCAGTTGACGCGGCACCGGCAATTCATTATTACGGGGGGGACAATAACAGAGTGAATTTAACGAATACGAATACCAACTGACTATGGCTGCCAAAACCACCGAAAAAACTGCGGAGAAAACTCCCGCCGCCGACACCAAGGCCGCTGAGGCCAAAGCCCTCTCCGCCACCCGCCAGCGCGACCTGGATGCCGCCATTTCCACCATCCATAAATCGTTTGGCGACGGTGCCATCATGCGCATGGGCGACGCCCGGGCATTGGTCAAGATTGAGGTGATCCCCACCGGGGCGTTGGCGTTGGATTTTGCCCTCGGGGTGGGCGGGATCCCGCGCGGGCGCGTGGTTGAAATCTACGGGCCGGAATCCTCGGGTAAAACCACGTTGATGCTGCACGTCATCGCCAACGCGCAAAAAGTCGGCGGCCTGGCAGCCTTTATTGACGCTGAACACGCCTTGGACCCGGCGTATGCCAAGAAGCTGGGCGTCAACCTGGACGACTTGCTGGTTTCGCAGCCGGATAGCGGCGAAGAGGCGCTGAGTATCTGCGAGACGCTGGCGCGTTCCAATGCGCTGGATGTCATCGTCGTGGACTCGGTGGCCGCATTGGTGCCCAAGGCGGAGTTGGAAGGCGAGATGGGCATGGCCACCATGGGCATGCAGGCCCGGCTGATGAGCCAAGCCCTGCGCAAGCTCACCTCCATTCTCAGCAAGGCCCGCACCACGTGCGTCTTTACCAACCAAATGCGCGAGAAAGTCGGGGTCATGTTCGGCAGCCCCGAAACCACCCCGGGCGGCAAGGCCCTGAAATACTACGCCAGCGTCCGCCTGGATATTCGCCGGAAAGACACCATCAAAGATGCCGCCGGCGCCGCCATGGGCAGCCATGTCAAAGTCAAGGTCGTCAAGAACAAGGTCGCCCCGCCGTTTTCCGAGGCTGAATTCGACATCATCTTCAACCACGGCATCAACAAGGAGGGCAGCATCCTGGACGTGGCCATTGAACACGGCGTGGTAGAAAAGAAAGGCGCGTGGCTGCAATTTGCCGGGGAACTGATCGGCCAAGGCAAGGATGCCGCACAAAAAGCGCTGGCGGAAAAGCCCGAACTGGCAAAGAAAATCGTGGACGCGATCATGGAAAAACGCGCGGCCGCGCTACCGGGGGCATAACACCGAAGCGCAATCCGCCATGGGGCTCTCCACTCCGCAGGATGCGGTGCTGACCGTGCTGAAGCGCCAGCGCCCGGCGCGTTTGGTCTATGCGCCGAATTACTGGCAGTGGTATGTACACCAGCGCAACCACGGCCACCTGCCCGGTGACATCCGGTCTTGCCGCTCCCAACTGGAGTTGATCCGGCAGCTCGGGCTGGAGGTCTTCAGCCGGAACGTCTATTGCGACGAACAGCGCGGTTGGTTTGGCGGGTTGTGCGATGAAGTGTGGACCGGAGTGGATACGCGGGTGGAAGAAACCTTCGAGGGAAAAGACCGGCTCCTTGTCAAAACGTACCAGACCCGCAAGGGAACCCTGACGGAACGGCAGCGGTATGTGTTCGCGGAATCCACCCTCGTGCAAGAGCAGTTCGCGGTGGACAATCTGGACACCCAACTGGCGGCGCTGGAGGAATTGGTGGCGGGCCGGCGCTGGCGTTTTGTGCCGGAACGGTATGCGGCCAGCCGCGCGGCGGTGGGCAAGGACGGGGTGGTGGTCGCCGGCGAGGTCTTCAGTCCATTGAAACTGCTGCACCTGTTGGTGGGCGCGGTCAACACCACTTTCCTGATCATGGATCATGGCGACCAGGTGCGGGAAATCCTGGCCCGGCATGAATCGGCCCAGTTGGATTTGATCCGGCAAATGGCGGCGGCCGGGGTGCCAGCCATCATGGCCATGGACAACCTGGACGCGGCCTTTCATACCCCGGCCTACGTGGACCGGTTCAGCGCCTCGTTTTACGAAAAGGCCAGCCGCCTCTGCCACGAATACGGCAGCACCTTTTTCATCCATGCCTGCGGACGCCAACGGGTCAACCTCAAACGCATTGACGCGCTGGGCGTGGACGGCCTGGAAGGAGTGGCCTTTCCGCCATTGGGCGATGTCACCCTTTTGGAGGCTATGCAGATGACCCGGGATCGCTTCCTCATCACTGGTGGCATCAGCGCCATGGAAACGCGCAATTTGAAAACCCGCGCGGACGTCTTTGAATACACCAGGCAGTTGGCGGATCAAATGCGCCCGTTTGCCCACCGTTTCATGCTATCCGCAAGCTGCAACACCCCCATTGATGCCCGCTGGGAAACCCTGTGCGATTTCCGCGACGCCTGGCGGGAATTTGGGACGGTGTAACTTATCAGGTTGGTGTCAAACGAAAGCAGGGGGAGTTGGCGCCTGGGTTGGCACAACGCTCAATCCTCATGCGCCAGTTCGGTCCACCGCTCGGGCGGGGCAAGAAACGGGCCGCAATCTCCGGGGGGTGGAAAAGCCCAAGTCTCCTCCGTATCCGTCTCCTGAGGATAGAGGCTGATGAGACGTTCCGCCCCGCGGCGGAAGGTTTCCGCCATGGACCATTCACGCTTGGCGGCAAAGCGCTTCACTTCGCGGTAAAGCTCGTCCGGCAGTTGGATTTGCGTCTTAACCATAATGGAAATCTACCACTCCATCAAAATAATGTCTAAGGTAGAGTTTTGACCACCGATGGACAGGATGGACAAGATAAACAAGATGAACTGGCAAAAAGATGAAGGCCAGAAGATAGAAACTTGGAGTCAGGAGCTAGAATGCTGGGAAAAAGCACTCCAAAAGTAGTCCAAAATTACACCGGTACGGGTGGTGCAGTGAGGTGGTTTGATGTGGGAGATTGGTTCCTAAGTTTCTGCCAGATAGGAAGTTGATTCGTTTGCGCCGACTCACGTCGGCGGCTACGACGAGGGTTGGCGGGGTAGTTTTGAAAATTGTGATGTTTTTGTGATGAAATAGAATTTCTCACACATTTTGTGATAAAAATGTGATAAAATGAAATTTTTATCACAATTCTTTGACTGCGGATGGCGCGGATGAGAAGCCGATACGTCCGAAGACCGAGCCCGAAAAACTTTTGCAGGGAAATGAAGACAGGATGGACAGGATGGAATAAGGCCGAAGACTGCAGCCCGCGAATCACGCCAATTGACGCGAACGACGAACAAATCCGAATGCTGAAATTTTTTGCAGAAAAATGAACCGGCATAAATATGGGAGGCCGAACATGACAGGAAGATAGGAGCTTGGAGCAAGGAGATAGAATGGCCAAACCGGGCGACTGGAAATCGCCGGTGGCTGGCTGCGAACTGTATCTATTGATAGCATTCATGGGATCAGAATAACATGAGTCCCGCGAAGCTGGTTCCCTCCGGGAGGGAAAAAATTTGAGTGACCAGTTATCAGCCATCAAGTTATTTAGGATTTAGGACCAAGATTTAGGATTTAGAATTTATGATTTATGATTTCAGATAACCATAAAGCCATCGCCGCCCAAATCCTAAATCCTAAATCCGAAATCCTAAATTTCCCCGGTTGCCTATCGGCATTTCGTCTGTGACTTGTCCATTCTGCCCTCCATTCCGCAATCCGCAATCCGCAATCCGCATTCACAAATTCCCCATCAGCGGGTTCCACACTTTTTTAAACCCGAACGCCTGAAAATCCTTCACATTGGCGGTGGCGAACTCGGTGACGCCGTGATGGCGGAGGGTGAGCGCCAGGCGGGTATCATAAATGCGGCGGCGGGCGAAATTCGCCTGGGATGCCAATTGCCATAGTTCCTGGTGCAACGCCACGCTATCGGTGGCAAAACCGACCAGCAACCAACGTGGGTGACGGCGATAGGCCTGGATGACGGCCGCCGCCGCCGCAGGATTCAGCGGATGGGTTAGCACCGCCGGGTTGCGCAGCAAGGTGTAAAACTCCGTCAGCACCAGTTCGGAAACGATCACCGTTTCGCGCGGTGATAGCGCTTCAAAAAATTCTTTGGCCTTGGCGTAGAATGGGCTGGCGGTGTTGCTGGCGTACAACAACAGATTGGCGTCGAATGAAATCATGCGGTGTGATCCCCCGGCAAGCGCGCTTCCTGGTCTTCCAGGATGGCCTCGCGAACTTGCTCGTGGGTCAGTCCGCGCCAGCCCAAGTCCATCGGCTCCGGCAATTTCCATTCCTTGCACACCGCATCGGCTTTGGGATAGCGATCCAGGAATTGCTCGGCGGCGCGGCGAATGGTCTCGGCCAAAGTCCATTCGCGCAGTTCCGCCAACGACTTGAGGTCACGGTACATGTCATCGGGCAATTGGATTTGCGTTCTAACCATGAGTTAAATGTACAGCAACATCAAAATGATGTCAAATAACGACTTTTTCAACCACAGATAAACACAGATAAACACAGATCTGAAAACAGAAACAATTGCAGGTCAGATCCTATTCCGTTTCCGCAAGCCTGATATTGGTGGTTTGCACAAGAATCAAACAAGATGTTTCCATGCCTCCACTGCATTCCAGCGTCTTGGGTCTGGCTTGGTGATGTTGAGCGCTTTTTCTGCGTTCACAAGCGAATGACCAGGAGGCCGTCGTGGCGGGTTATCCAAAGTGGCAGCCGTTGGCGGCGGATTTCTGGCCGAAGTTTTGGAAGTTTTTCGCGCGTAGCGGCAGCCGGATGCGGGAAACCTCCAGCGACCACCGAGGGGATGAAGACCGGCGGAAATAGTCAGAGTCTCGTGACCTGCCTGCTACGATTTTAACGGCCGTAGAGACGACGACAGGAGAATCTAACGAACAGATTGCCGGTTCATGCCAAGCTTGGTTTAGGTGCCGTCAAGAAATAACATTTACATTCTGCCTCGGTCTTTGGGCGGCTGGCTTCGTTGCTCACTCGTTTGACTTCCCAAGTCCTGCGATATTGCTGCCCCAAACTGGGCTGGGCGCTCTCGCGCCTTGCAGTCAGCCCGCTGCGGGGATGCGCCTCGCTCGCGCCTCGCCAGCCACCCCAATACCATCGGCATCTCTGCAAAGCTTATTTCTTGACGGCACCTTACCGAAGTTTTATGAACTGGTACGCCCGGCAGGACTTGAACCTGCAACCCTTTGATCCGAAGTCAAATGCTCTATCCAATTGAGCTACGGGCGCACACGGTATTCCAATCACGACCGACCGACGGATGCTATACGCTGTTTTCCGGCCGAGGGGAATCAAATTTTAATGCGTGTCACCCACCGGTTCCTGCGCTAAGGTAGGGGCACAGTTATGGCATTTGATTCTTTTGGCGAGTTTGTACAGGCGCTCGACCGCGCCCGGGAGTTGACGCGCATCACCCAGCCGGTGGCGACGGAGTTGGAGATTACCGAGCTGGCGGATCGCGAGATGAAGCAGCCCGGCGGCGGCAAAGCGCTGTTATTTGAGAAGCCCACGGTGAACGGCCAAATATCGCCCTTCCCGGTGGCCATTAACACGCTTGGTTCCTGGAAGCGCATGGCGCTGAGCCTGGGCGCCAACTCGGTGGAGGAGGTCGCGGCGGATTTGGGTGCGCTGATGAAAGCGAAACCGCCGACCGGTTTCAAGGACGCCATTAAACTGCTCGGCATGGCCTTGGATTTGCGCCATGCGCGGCCCAAAATGGTTTCCAGCGGCCCGTGCAAAGAGGTCATCCACCGATTGAATGCGCCGAACACGCGCACGGAGCCGTGGCCCGCCGCGCCTGAATTCTCCAAGCCGGAGTTGATCCCTCCCCTGCCCCCGACCCTGTTGAATCTGCCCATTCTGAAATGCTGGCCGCTGGATGGAGGACGGTTCATCACGCTGCCATGCGTCGTCACCAAGGACCCGGACACGGGTGAGCGCAACGTGGGGATGTACCGCATCCAGATTTACGATGACCGCACGACCGGTATGCATTGGCAATTGCAAAAGGTCGGCGCGCGCCATGGCCGGCGTTATTATGAAAGCGGCACCCGCATGCCCGTCGCCATTTTCCTGGGCGGCGATCCGGCCTACACGTTTGCCGCCACCGCGCCACTGCCGGATGGGCTGGACGAATTTCTGCTGGCGGGTTATCTGCGCAAGAAATCCGTGGAACTGGTGAAGTGCGAAACCAATGATCTCGAAGTGCCAGCGGACGCGGACATCGTGATCGAGGGCTACGTGGACCCGAAGGAACCGTTACGCATGGAGGGGCCGTTCGGCGACCACACCGGCTTCTACACCTTGCCGGAACCGTACCCGGTGTTTCATATCACGGCCATCACGCATCGCCGGGATGCCGTGTATCCCGCCACCATCGTGGGCATCCCGCCCATGGAGGATTTTTACATGGGTGGCGCGAGCGTGAAGTTGTTCCTGCCGGTGTTCAAAATGAACTTCCCGGAGATCGTGGATATTGCGCTGCCGGCGGAAGGAACGTTTCACAACCTGGTATTTGTCAGCATCAAGAAGACCTATCCGATGCAGGCGTATAAAATCATGCATGGCCTGTGGGGCATGGGGCAGATGATGTTCACCAAGTACCTGATGGTGGTGGATGCGGACGTGAACGTACACAATACCAGCGAGGTGCTGTTTCACCTGTGCGCCAACACCGATCCGCAACGCGACCATATCTTCACCAAAGGCCCGGCAGACGTGCTGGACCACGCCACCAGCGAGATCGCCGTGGGCAGCAAACTGGGCATTGACGCGACGAAGAAACTTCCCGGGGAAGGTTTCAAACGCACCTGGCCGCCGCTGCTCCGCATGGACCCAGCCGTGAAAAAGAAGTTCGCGGACTTCCGGCTTTCAAGCCTTGCCACTTCCGGCACAACGAAATCCCATTAGACCACACGAAAACCTATGCAGAATTTTGAGCTGACACAGATGGAAAGTTTGGGGGCGGTGGCGTGCCCTTGCGGTTTTGCGCGCCGGGCATTCGCCCATTCAGGTAGTGTGGCCAGCCTGCACATTACCGATATTCAGGCGGATTCACGGACCCATTATCACAAACGGATGACGGAGCTTTACCTGGTGCTCGAGGGGGAGGGGCAGATGGAACTGGATGGCCAGCTTTATCCGCTAAAGCCCATGACGGCCATCTACATCAAACCGGGCTGCCGCCACCGGGCCATCGGGCGGCTGCGGGTGAACATTGTCGCCATCCCGGCGTTTGACAAAAACGACGAGTGGTTCGATTAAATCCGGGCGGGACGGCGGCTATGCCTCCGGCTTTTGCAGCGCATGGCTATACTTGCGGCTCATGCGGTTGCAGGAATCGATTTCGGTTTTCCCGTCGTCGTTCTCCCAGACCTCGTCATAGATCGCCTTGCGCGGCTGGCTTTTCCGTTGGATTTCGGACACAATGGAGCCATCCTCTTTACATTCAAGTTCAAACCACTTCGGTTTGGCGGTGCGCTGAAACCGGTTCGTCAAGATCACCAACACTTTTCTAACTTTATCACTGGTTTTGGCCATAATTTTAATACCGATCATTGGTCGGGCGAATGTTCGCCATGACTTGATTGCGGCGCAAATAAGAAGGGTTTTTGCGTGGTTTGGCAATGGTAAATTTAGGATACGCACCGGAATCGTTTTTCGGATTGTTTCAGGGCGGGCATCCTGCCAGGATTGGGCGCATGAAACCGTGCACACGCGTTGGTCTGTTTGGCATTGGGTTGGACACGTATTGGCCGCAGTTCAAAGGGCTCAAGGCCAGGTTGGAGGGGTATCTCCAGGTGGTCCAGCAGCGGCTGGAACGCCCCGGAGTGGAGATCGTCAACCTGGGCCTGATTGATTCGCCACCCAAGGCGTTGGCGGCGGGGCACGCGTTTCGCCAGGCGGATGTGGATTTGATTTTTCTGCACGTGACGACGTATGCGCTGTCCGCCACGGTGCTGCCCGTGGTCCAGCGCGCCAAGGTGCCGGTGATCATCCTGAACCTGTCGCCGGCGGCCGCCATTGATTATGCGGCGTTCAACCGAATGGGGGACCGCACCGCGATGACCGGGGAGTGGCTCACGCATTGCTCGGCGTGTCCCGTGCCGGAAATCGCCAACGTTTTTAACCGCGCCCGCATTTCGTTCCACCAGATCACCGGCATCCTGCACGACGACCCGGTGACGTGGCAGGAGGTGGATGCCTGGATCGAGGCGGCACGGGTGGCCAATGTGATGTTCCACAATCGCCTGGGGCTCATGGGCCATTATTATGGCGGGATGCTGGATATTTATTCGGATATGACGCAGCAATGCGCGTGCTTCGGCGGACATGCGGAAATCGTGGAAGTGGATGAGTTGAGCGCGCTGCGCCGGGAGGTCAGCGCCCAGCAGATCGCGCGGCGGGTCGCGGAGTTTCACCGGAAGTTTGAGGTGCAGACGGATTGTCCCCCGGCGGAGTTGGCGCGGGCGGCCCGCACGTCGGTGGCGCTGGATCGTTTGGTAAAGGAGCATGATCTGGGTTCGCTGGCCTATTATTATATGGGCACGGGCAACGCGGAAAATGAGGACGCCATCAGTTCCATCATCCTGGGCACCTCCCTGCTCACCGCGCGCGGGGTGCCGGTGGCTGGCGAGTTCGAGATCAAGAACGCGCAGGCCATGAAGATCATGGATACCTTCGGCGTGGGCGGCTCATTCACCGAGTATTACGCCATGGATTGGAACGATGATGTGGTGCTAATGGGGCACGACGGCCCCGGCCATCTCGCCATCTCGCAGGGCAAAATCAAGGTGCGCCCGCTAAAGGTCTATCACGGCAAGGTAGGACGCGGGTTGTCGGTGGAGATGTCCGTGAAGCACGGGCCGGTCACGCTGCTCTCCGTGGTGCAAACGGCGGATGGCCGGTTGAAGCTGCTGGTTGCGGAAGGCGAGTCGGTCCCCGGTCCGATCCTGGAAATTGGGAACACGAACAGCCGCTACCGGTTCAGCATTGGGGCGCGCCGGTTTGTCAATGAATGGAATGGGCATGGCCCGGCGCATCACTGCGCGGTAGGGGTGGGCCATATCGCGGATAAAATTGACAAGCTCGGCCGGTTGTTGGGAATCGACGTAGCGAAAGTAGGATAAAATTAAATTATGATGAATACAACTAATTCAAGTCGTCCATTCGCCTTCGCCTCGCTTTGGCTGCTGGCGATGTGGTGTCAACTCGGCTGGGCCGCTGGTATTCCGGCGGCGGGCGAACTGGAGCAGGGCTGGAACAATCCGCCCCGGGATGCCCGCCTGCGCGCGTATTGGTGGTGGCTCAATGGGAATGTCACCAAGGAGGCCATCACCCGTGACCTGGAAGAGATGAAGGACAAGGGGTTTGGCGGCGCGCTGATCTGCGACGCGGGTGGAGCCGAACAGCGCGGCAACGCGCAGGTGCCGCATGGGCCCACCTTCGGAACGCCCGCCTGGCGCGAGCTTTATAAGCACACGTTGCGCGAGGCGGACCGGCTTGGGCTGGAAATGAGCCTGAATATTTTGAGCGGCTGGAACCTGGGTGGACCGATGATCAAGCCCGAGGACGCCGCCAAGAAACTGGTTTGGACGGAACTGCGTGCCACCGGCCCGGCCAAGTTTGAACAAGCACTACCGACGCCCAAAAAGCGGGACGGCTATTACCAGGATTTATTCGTGGTCGCCTATCGTCTGAAAGCCGGCGCGGCCACCCAAACTGAATTCACCGGCCTCACCGTCAGTTCCGAACAAGCCAATAATTCCGCGGA
Source organism: Verrucomicrobiota bacterium (assembly GCA_037139415.1). NCBI lineage: Bacteria > Pseudomonadati > Verrucomicrobiota > Verrucomicrobiota bacterium. The sequence continues at coordinate 31,117 of JBAXGN010000070.1, forward strand.
GCGGATGGCCGATGGCAACCCCAACACGTTCTGGGTTTCTAACGGCTCGGATATGGGCCAGGGGCCGACCAAGGCGCGGCCCGTCTGGGTGCAGTTGAATTTTTCGCAAGCCATCAGCGCGGACCGCCTCGTCGTGCAACCTCGCCCGGGCTACGGCCCGCGCGACTGTGAAATTCAGGTATCGGATGACGGCAAAACCTTCCGCCCGATCAAGGTATTCACTGCCACGGAGAAGGCGGAAACGGTGGTGAGTTTCAGCGCCGTCACGGGCAAAGCCGTGCGACTGGTGATCTTCAGTTCATTCGACCCGCGCTTCCCGCAGTCGCCACGCAACGTGCAAATCGCCGAGCTGAAATTGTCCGGCAAAGACGGTGCCTGGCCAGCCAGCGCGCAGGGCCATCGCCCCATTCAATTCTGGCAGGAGAAAGCGGTTCACACGACGTTGCATTTCTCCGCGCCCGACACCGCCCCGCTATTCCAGGATTTCCCGGCGGAACCCGGCGAGGAAGACACCCAAGCTGCCGGGGTTATTGATTTGACCACCAAACTGGGCGCGGATGGGGTGTTGCGCTGGGAGGTCCCGGAAGGCAACTGGCAGGTGTTTCGCTTTGGCTGCACCATTGGTAATCACGCCACCGTCTCCACGAGCAGTGAGGGCTGGGCGGGCTACGCGGTGGATGCCTTGGATCGCGATGCCTTCAAGCGCTACTGGGATGCGGTGGTGGAACCGCTCATCGCCGATGCCAAGCCGTGGCTGGGCCGGACCTTGAAATATCTGCACACGGATAGCTGGGAAGTGGAGGCGGTCAACTGGACGCCCACACTGCGCGAGGAATTCCGAAAGCGGCGCGGTTACGATCTGCTGCCGTTCCTGCCGGTGCTGGCCGGGCGCATGGTCAACAGTCGTCCCGTGAGCAACCGGTTTCTGCATGATTTCCGGCGGACCATCGGCGACCTGGTGGCCGATAATCATTACGGCTTCTTCCTGGAAAACGCGCACAAGCACGGGCTGCAAATACACCCGGAATCCGGCGGCCCGCATGCCGTCCCGCTTGACGCGCAACAATGCCTGGGCATCGTTGACGCCCCCATGTCCGAGTTCTGGGCATGGTCCTGGGAGCATCGCATTGGCGACTCGAATCGTTTCTTCCTGAAACAACCGGCCTCCGCCGCGCACACCTATGGCCGCCGCCTGGTGCTGGGGGAAGGCTTCACCACCATTGGGCCGCACTGGCAGGAGACGATCTGGGATAACCTCAAGCCCGCGTTTGACCATGCGCTGTGCGAGGGCTTGAACCTGCTCGTGTGGCATGCCTTCGTGTGTTCCCCCAAGGAAATGGGGATTCCGGGACAACAATATTTTGCCGGCACACATTTCAACCCCAACACCACTTGGTGGCCGAAATCCGGCGCATTTCTGGGTTATGTGGACCGCTCGCAATTCCTGTTGCAGCAAGGGTTGTTCGTGGCCGATGCCTGTTATTACTATGGCGATCACGTGCCCAACTTTACCCAAATCAAAAGTTCCAACCCCGCGAAGGTCCTGCCCGGCTACGACTACGATGTGCTGACCGCGGACGCCTTGATCGCGCGACTTAGCGTCAAGGATGGCCGCCTGGTGCTGCCGGACGGCATGAGTTACCGGGTGCTGGTGCTGCCCGACCGGACCGTGATTTCGCTGCCGGTGCTGCGCAAATTAAAGGAACTGGTGGCAGCGGGAGCAACGGTCATCGGCCCCAAGCCAACTGAAGCCACCGGCTTGCAGGGCTATCCGCAGAGCGATGCCGAGGTGGCCCGGCTGGCCGGGGAACTCTGGGGCGATTGCAACGGCCAGAGCGTCCAGCAACATGCTTTCGGCAAAGGCCGCGTGTTCTGGGGCAAAACCGCCCGCGAAGTATTGCAGGCCGATGGCGTGAAACCGGATTGCAGTTTCACCAGCAGTCTGCCCAATGCGGACCTGGATTACATCCACCGCAACGTCAATGGGGCGGACATCTATTTTGTCGCCAGCCGGTCCAACCGCTGGGAAGAGGCGCGCTGCGCGTTCCGGGTGTCTGGCAAAGCCCCGGAAATTTGGAATGCCGTCACGGGCGAACGCCGTTTTGCCGACGCGTATGAGCAAGCGGAGGGACAAACCGTGGTGCCGCTGGAATTCTCGCCGTACGGTTCCTGGTTCGTGATCTTCCGCGACTCCGCCGCGCAACATCCAGCCACCGCAAAAAGCAATCAGTTGAAACTGGAACCACAAACCGAACTGGCCGGTCCCTGGATCGTAAAGTTTGATCCCAAATGGGGCGGTCCGGCCGCAGTCCAGTTCGACTCATTGATCAGTTGGCCGACGCATCCCGATTCGGGAATCAAATACTACTCCGGCACCGCGACGTACGAGAAGACGTTCGCTGCCCCAGCCGCATTGCAGGTGGCGGGGCGGCGGGCCTGGCTGGACCTGGGCGCGGTGCGCGAACTGGCCGAGGTGCGCTTGAACGGCAAACCGCTCGGCATTGTCTGGGCACCACCGTTCCGCGTGGAAATCACGGGCGCGCTGAAGCCATCCGGCAATGTGCTCGAAGTGGAAGTGGTCAACTTCTGGCCCAACCGCATCATCGGCGATCAGTTCCTGCCGGAGGAAAAACGATTCACCAAAACCAATGTTCGCAAGCTGACGCAAAAAACCGCGCTCATGGAATCCGGTTTGCTCGGCCCGGTGCGTTTGATGACCGGACAGTGAAATGCGGAGTGCGGAATGCGGAATGGAATATTCGGGCGGTAAATCACGGCTGGACGGTTGAAATCCAAAGCGGTGTCGCCTGCCGCCCCTATTCCCCCGGCAGTTGCCACCGCACTCCAAAATTTCCGGCGTCCCAATCGCCGCAGCCGCTTTCAGGGCTGCTGGGTTTGGGTTTCAATCCCGAATGGGATTGGCAGAATGTAGCCGCTGCCCTGAACAACCTCAGCGCGGCCCTCCTTGCCAACAGCAGCGCCAACAGCAACGGCGTGGCCACGATGGACTGGACGTTGAGCGATCCCCCGACCGCCTGGGAATTGGGCACCATGTTCAACACCATCAACGCCCTGATCCTGGCCCTGCGCCGCCCGGCGTAAAACAGTTTAGCAGCACGTTGCTGCCCAACCCCGGAGCTTCAGGCTCCGGGGTTTTTCTTTTTATTCCGGCGCGTTTTTCAGTTGTCAAATAACCCGGTTGCAGCGCATTCTCCCCGCATGGAAAACACGTTGTTCTACGGCGACAACCTCGATATTTTGCGCCGGTACATCAAGGACGAGTCGGTGGATTTGGTCTATCTCGATCCACCGTTCAACTCCGCGCAGACGTACAACGCCTTCTTCCAGGAAAAGGACGGCACCGCCGCCGCCAGCCAAATCCGCGCCTTTGAAGACACCTGGCATTGGAACACCGAGAGCGAGCGCACCTATCAGGAACTCGTCACCCGGCCGGGCAAAGTCAGCGAAGTCATGCAGGCCTTCCGCACGTTCCTTGGCCAAAACGACATGATGGCGTATCTGGCCATGATGGCCCCGCGCCTCGTCGAACTCCGCCGTGTTCTCAAATCCACCGGCTCCCTCTATCTCCATTGCGACCCCACCGCCTCTCATTATCTCAAGCTGCTCCTTGATGCGGTGTTGGGCCAAGAGAACTACCGAAATGAGATTACCTGGAAGCGGACAACTGCACACAGCGATTCCACGACCCGCTTTAGTCATGTCACTGATATAATTCTTTTCTACTCGAGATCGGTGACCCATCGTCTTCATCCGATATATAAGCCCCACAAAGAATCATACTTGCGGTCACATTATCGACACAAAGATGCTAGCGGTAGGGTTTACCGCCTCGACAATATCATCCGTTCTCAAAGCATGGGACCACGGCCAAACCTTGCATACGAGTATAAAGGCTTTCGCCCGCCCTTCGGTTGGCGGATGGTGCTCAAAAAATTGCAGGAAATTGATAAAAACGGACAGCTTTACTGGTCAAAAAGCGGCACGCCATATCTTGTTCGTTACCTTGATGAGCAGGAAGGTGAAATTCTGGACAACCTATGGGACGATATTCCGCCACTTAACTCTATGGCTGTTGAGCGTCTCGGCTACCCCACCCAAAAACCCGTGGCTCTTCTTGAACGCATCATTAGCGCCAGCAGCAACCCCGGTGACGTGGTGCTTGATCCTTTTTGCGGCTGCGGGACAACGATTGACGCGGCACAGA
>JBAXGN010000071.1 GCA_037139415.1 Verrucomicrobiota bacterium
GGTTTAGCCGTCCAAAAAACCTGCTGAAAAACCCCCTGCAATTCACCGGAATCAAAACTATAGTCTGACCCCGAATCCGGTTATGGTGGTTTCAATTTTATGCAAGTGCGACGCACATGCGCGCCACCATTGACACAAAAAGGCGAGACACATACGACATAACAACTGGCTAGCAGCAACTTTGTTCAATCTTTGGCCTTTCCTGACATGCACCTATTCAGGATTGTCCGGAAAGGCATCCATCATCCCGGACGGAATGACAGACAGTAGCGTCATGAGGGGAACGGGGCATGACCTCCGGAAAACCGTCCAATAAACCCAACTGCACCTTGAAGAGGTGCCAGAATCAATTCACCGCACCAATGCGAAATGTCGTTTTGCAATTGACCAGCGGGATCTTTTTACGGATGGTCGGCAACATGATAATAAACTGGCTACCGAAGACAACGAACGGGAAGGGTGTTCAATAATACTGTTAGGCAAACCACCTATGCATTTGTGCCGCATTATTCTATTGATCCTGATCGCACTTGCTGGTGATTCAAACGGCGGCGAGACCAATTACTACGCGCATTTGATCGCCAGCGTGAATAAGGCTCTGCCAGGCGTTCAACAGGTCACAGAATCCACGCTGTTAGACATCAACAATACCACAACAAAAACTCGCGGTTGCGTATTTCACCTCAACAGCATCGCTGCCGGAGGACCGATTGCAAACATCCGTCTGAGCATGACCTTGGATGAGGTCATTGGCGTTTGGGGCAAGCCACCGGAATTATGGTGGAATTATCAGCGCGGGCCTCGCCTGGACTACAGAGGCGTTACGCTTTACTTTGCGTCAAACAAACTCTCCGGCATTAGCATAAACAGTCCGGCACTCCGAGAACTTCAATTCGAGCCGAACGTTCCTTCCCGCTCGACCATTACGAGGTGGCGGCAGCAAGAGCCCATGAATTGGACCCTGAACAGGAGCCGTAACGCACTTCAATTACAGCACACTAGCAAACAGATTCTGCTCACGCTTTCATTTCGCCATGGGGATAATGCCCCGTTGTTTCAACTGCGACTTGAGCAGTGCGCTACTCCACTCGTGCAATTGCCTCAACGGGGACTGAACCGGATCGGATCCTCTTACCTGCCCCCTTGTGATAAATTCGAGGCCTGTATTCTTGCCAAACTGGCAGCCATTGACCAGGGCTTCTGGTGGGGGGAACATAAAGATCCCGAGCCCGAGCTTGTAACGACGCTGCGCAGATCAGAAAAGTCATTCTGGCTGGTTTACTTCGAAGCGAAAATCCGCGCACCTGGCAGTAGCATTTTTGCCTGCATTGACCAAAATACAGGTGAAACAGAGATCGATACCGAATGAGACATGCAGAGAGTGCATCCGGCAGGGATGAAAGAAAGCTAGCGTCTTGAGTGGAACGGGGCGCGGCCTTTGGAAAGGCGTCCAATGCCCCCAACTGAACCCCAAGGGTGCCAGAATCAATTCACCTCACCAATGCGATTATGCTGTTTTTACAACGACAGTTCTGTGTCCTTGTTTTCCTGATGCGCCTTGGTAAAGTCGTTGTGTGATCTGATTCTGTTACATGTTATTCGCAGGGTTACGCCGCTGAACCAGTCACACTCCATGGCCGATGCCGTGGGTGTCACCTATGCAATATCACATCAAACTCATGCACTCGGAAGAAGGCTGGGCGATCAGATGCCCGGCGCTTCCAGGATGCCATTCGCGGGGAGCAACGCGCGAGAAAGCCCTTGATAACATTCGCATTGCCATTCGTGAGTGGCTCGAAGTTGAGGCCGAAGACTCAGGCTGGTTGGCGGTTGAAGAAACGGTTGTCACTGTTTAAGTGCAGGTCGCCAACTGGTGCAACAACTCAACCCCTACCCCAACCCAGGAGCCGCTGACACTCGCCCCACAAGGACGGTAATCACTTCAACGGCTTCATGGTCAACGGATCGCGCAGCGGCAATTCGGTGAATCGGTCGCCTGCCAGCTTGAGGAGTTTCTCGGGATGATCCGGGTTGTCCTTCAGGATGACTTGTTTTTGGCCGACGACCAGAATGATGACTTCCGCCGGCTTAAGAAAACGTTTGGCTACGCGTTGCACATCCGCGCCGGTCACGGATTCAAAGCGTTGACGGTAGTTCTTGAACCAATCCGGGTCCGCCTGATACCGCCCCGTGAATTCCTCCATGGCCAAGGCCGCCGCCACCTGGCCTCTGGTCGCAAAGGCGCGAGGGAACGTGTCAATGAAGGAACGCTTGGCGGTATTTAACTCCTCATCGGTTACCGGCGCAGTGGTCATCCGCTTGAGTTCATCCAGCACAATGCTGACGGCATACGCCACGGTATGCGACTTGGTCTGGAAACCAGCGGTGAATACGCCTGGGTAATACATTCCGCCCGCCAGGCTGGAACCGGCGGAGTAGGCCAGCCCTTCATCACTGCGGACGCGGTTCATAATGCGCGAGGTGAATCCGCCGCCGCCCAAAATATTGTTCATCACTTGGGACGCCACATAGTCGGGGTCATTACGCATAATGCCCGGCAATAGAATGCTCACGCGGCCTTGGTTCACGTCTTTGTCCACCAGGTAGGCGCCCGGTTTGGCCATGGCGGTGTCCGTCGGGGGCTTGGATGCCACCTTGCCTTGGAATGGCCAGTTGCTGAACAAGGTTTCCAGCTTCGCAATCATGGCTTCCCGATCAAAGTCGCCGTTTACCGCAACCAGGAAATTGCCCGGGTGAAACCAGTCATGGTGAAACGCCTCCAGGTCCGCGCGGGTGACGGATTTAAGCGAGGCATCGGTGGTGTGGCGATTCACGAAAAACTTTTCGCCATAGGCCAGGAAGTTGCGCTCGCGTCCTTCAATCTGCGCGGACTCATCGTTGCGTTGTTTCAAGGATTGGTAAATCTGCTGTTTGCGCAGTTCGATCTTGTTGTCCTGAAAACGCGGCAAGGCCAGGACCTCGCGCAACAGCGCGAGTCCCTCGTCGAGGTCCTTGGATAGCAGATTCAGGCTCACGCTGCCCTGGGTGTCACCGACGCCGCTGTTTAATTGCGCCGCCAGGAAAGCCAGCCGCTCTTCCAGCTCTTCCGCCGATTTGGATTTAGTGCCGCCACGGGCAAGCAACCAGCCTGTCAGCTCGGTGACGCCCTCCTTGCCTGCCGGCTCCAGGTAATCACCCGTGCGAACATAAACGGTGATCGTGACCAGTGGCAGTTCGCGGTCGGGCACAACGTACGCCACGGGGCCGCTTTTCAATTGCACACGGTAATCCGCCGCCTTGGGCGGTTCAAAGGTGAGCGGCCCAAATTGCAGTTTCTCCGGACGATCCGGCACGGCGGCATCGCTGGCCGCCAGTGAAGTGAAGGAACATTGGCTGCCCAAGGCCACCAGCAACCACAGCATGGAGGTACGTGAAGACTTCATATTATTTCCCTCCCTTTTCCAGTTCCGCAATGCGTTGCGCTAACTTTTTGGTCATAAATTGATACAGGGGGCGGCTTTTTTCATCCACCTGGCTGGTGCGGGCTTCCAATGCCTGCAACTGTTGTTTGAGTTTGACGGGGTCCTTTTCTTTTTGAAACTTGGCGGCCATGGTTTTGCCGGCTTCCTTCATTTCTGCCGGCAGGGCGGTCAGATCGGCATCTTCCGCAGTGTTGGCACCCGGCTTGCGGTTGTAAACCGCCACGCAACGGTTTTCGCGCAGCAGATATTTGTTGGCCACCCGTGTCAGGTCGGCGGCGGTTACCGCCTGATATTTCGGGCCGGACTCATTGATCGCCCGCCAATTGCCCATGCCATCATTGAAAATAAGCTGCATGAGAATGGCCATGTTGGACTGCAATTTGCGATACTCGTTGGCGGCAAAATTATTTTTGACCTTCTGTAATTCCTCGGCGGGCACTTCCTTTTCCTTGAGCGCCTCCAGTTCCTTGTAGATCGCCTTCTCCACTTCCTCCGGCGTGTGGCCTTCGCGGGCTTCGCCGCTCACATTGAAGAGGCCGGCCCATTTCATAGAATGCTGCGCGGCATCTGCCTCGGTGGCCACCTGGCTGCCCACCACCAAGCCCTTGTACAGACGGCCCGTGCGGCCATTCAGCACCTGGGCCAGCACCTGCAACGCGTAACTATCCGCATGGCCGAAACCGACCGAATGCCAGATGATGTCCACTTGCGGATTGGTGTCCGCCTCGGCGTACATCCGTTTTTCGGCGGGTTGCGTCGGCTCGATGGTCGGCACATCCGGCGGATTCTTTTGCCCGCGGGGAATCCGTCCGAAATATTTCTCCATCTGTGCCAGGGCGGTCTCGGTTTTAAAATCACCGACCAGGATGGCTGTGATATTCTGCGGCGCGTAATACGTGGCGTAAAACTCATCCGCCTGCGCCTTCGAAATGGAGGCCACATCCGTCGGCCAGCCTATCACCGGCCAGTGATAGGGATGCGCCTGCCAGATCATGGAAGTGAACTCTTCCTCGAACTTTCCCAGCGGCGTGGATTCCGTCCGCATCCGGCGCTCTTCATAGACCACGTCCCGCTCGGCGTAAAATTCGCGGAATACGGGTCGCCACAGCCGCTCGGATTCCATCCACATCCAGAGGTCCAGTTTATTGGCGGGGACGGTGATGAAGTAACCGGTGAGGTCATGCGTGGTAAACGCATTCATGCCGGACGCCCCTTGCGTGGTGTAAACGCGGTCGAACTCGTTCTTCACCTGAATATCCCGCTGTTGCTTGATGAGTTCCTGAAAGCTTTTCTCCAGTTCTTTCCAGCGCGCGGTCCGATTCTCAGGTTTTTGCACGTCGTCAATTTCGCCGCGCCGATACAACGCCCGCATTTTGGCTTCCTCGGCCCGCATTTCCTCGCGCACCTTTTCCTGTTCCGCGATGATCTGGAGGTCCTTCTGGTAATCCTTGGTGCCGAGTGTGGGGGTGCCCTTGAACATCATGTGCTCAAAGAGATGCGCGGTGCCGGTGATGCCCGGTCGCTCGTTGCTGCTGCCCACGTGCGCCACCCAGCCACCCGCGATACTGGGATCATCATGCCGCTCCAACAGCAATACCCGCATGCCGTTGGATAACTGGTGTTCGGTGACCGGAACTTTTTGCGCCGGAACTTGGACTGCCCAAGCCAGCACCAGCAATCCCGCCAGACCGCATTTCAATGTACCATGCCGTTTCATTGACATATTAGACAACATTAGCGGCAAATGTTCACCCAGACAACGTAATCTTTGCACCGCAATTCATAAAACTCAGGCATGAAAGTATGGACAACCACCAAACAATCTGCGAACATTGAGACACGTACCCGTATTATTGATTCGTAACGAGAAAGAGTAACATGAAACGCGTGACTATCGAAAATCGTAATCGCCGATCCCACCGGCAAACCGGCGGGACCACCAACCACACCGCGCTCAACCGCCGTGGGTTTCTCAAAACCGCACTTCAAGCCGGAGCCCTCCTGCTGGCACCCCAAGTGGTTCCCAGCTCGGTTCTCGGTGTGGATGGCACCGTTTCCCCCAGCGAACGCATTGTGCTGGGTGCCATCGGCATCGGCAACCGAGGTAGCTACGTGCTGGGCTGTTTTCTCCAGCAACCTGACGTTCAGTTTATCGCCATTGCGGATGTGAAAGCCGCCCGCCAGGAGGCGGTGAAAAAGATGGCGGATGCCAAATACAACAACCAGGATTGCGCCACCTACCGCGACCTGCGCGAATTGCTCGCCCGCACCGACATTGATGCCACCTTGATCGCCACCGGCCCGAACTGGCACGCGGCGGCCAGCACGCTCGCCGCCAATGCGGGCAAGGATATTTATTGCGAAAAACCGTGTACCAAGAACATTGCGCAGAGCTTCGCGCTGGCGGATACCATTCGCCGGACCGGTCGCGTGTTTCAAGCCGGCACCCAGCGGCGCAGCCTGCCGAACTTCGTGTACTCCATCGAACTGGCGCGCCAGGGCAAGCTGGGCAAGCTCGAAACCGTTTATGCGCACCCCGGTGGTCTGGGTACCAGCATGAGCGGTTGGATGACCCCAGAACCGGAGCCCCCGAAAGATCAGGTGGATTGGGATACGTATCTCGGCCCGGCGGCTTGGCGGCCATTCAATCAGAAACAGCTCCACGGCTTTGGCTTTGAAAAAGGCGGCGGGTTGACTGGCGGCGGATGCCTGGAATGGGGCTCGCACTGCGTGGATCTTTGCCAGTGGGCGGCGGACGCCGATGCGACCGCCCCAATCGAGTATGAACCCAAAGACGGCCAGTTGCATGCGCTCTATCCCAGCGGCGTCAAACTCATCATGCGCAACGATGGCTGGCTCAAGCTCGGATCTTGCCCGGTGCGCTTTGAAGGCACCACCGGCTGGGTGGAAACCGGTGACAACGGCGACATCGTCGCCAGTTCGGAAGCGCTGCTCGTTGGGCGCGGAGCCAAAATTGGCGGGTATCCGGCTGATTTTCACGTCCGCGATTTCCTTGACTGCGTGAAATCACGCGGTCTGTCGCGCGCCAATGCCGATGTGGCCTGCTGGTCGCACGTGGCCTGCCACTCTGCCAACATCGCCCTGCACTTGAACCGCAAGGTGCGGTACGACCTCAAACGAAATGAATTCATTGGGGATTCCGAGGCCAACCGCCTGCGCTCGGAAGCGCAACGTGAACCGTGGCGCATCTAACCATGCCTGATTGTCATATCCTTATCACCTATTACTGAAAATTTTATGATGCTCCAGCTTCAAAATTTGGTCCGCAGCCTGACGGGGGCCGCGGTATTGACTCTGACCCTTCAAATCCAGGCCGCCGTGTTTGACCCGCAGGATTCCACCGCTGAAAAACAGCGGAAATTGATCGCGGTGCTCAAATCCGACGCTCCGTCTGCGGACAAGGCTCTGGTCTGCAAACAGCTCGCCATTTACGGCGGCCCGGAAGCCGTCCCGGCCTTGGCGCCACTGTTGTCCAATCCGGAACTGTCTTCCTGGGCGCGCATTGCCTTGGAAGCCATTCCTGACGCGGCGGCGGATGCCGCATTGCGCGACGCCCTGACCCGTGTACAGGGCCGCCAACTGGTGGGAGTGATCAATACCATCGGGGTGCGCCGGGATGCCCAGGCCATCAGCGGTTTATCAGCCAAACTCAAGGATGCGGATGCCGATATTGCCTCGGCGGCGGCGGCGGCCTTGGGGCGCATTGGGGGCAATCAGGCCACCGCCATTCTGGAGAAATTCCTCCCGACCTCCCCGGAGGGTGTCCGCTCCGAAGTTGCGGAAGGGTGCGTCCGTTGCGCCGAACGTTATCTCAATGAAGGGAATAACAAAGAGGCCATCCGGTTGTATGACTTAGTCCGTAATAGTTCGGTTCCCCGGCAGCGTATTATTGAAGCCATCCGTGGCGCCATCCTCGCGCGCAAATCGGAAGGGTTGCCGCTGTTGATGGAGCAGTTGCGATCGGAAGATCGGGCTCGCTTTGGTATCGGCCTGCGCACCGCCCGAGAACTGTCGGGTCGCGATGTGACTCTGGCGCTGGCTGAAGAGCTGGAACGATCCGGTCAGGACCGGCAGGCGCTGCTGCTCCTCGTTTTGGCGGATCGGGCGGATGCCGCGGCTCTGCCGACCATCCAAAAGGCCGCCCGCAGCGGTCCCAAAAAAGTGCGTCTGGCGGCGCTGACCGCGCTGGACCGCCTGAATAACCCGGCGGTCGTGCCGGTGTTGCTGGATGTTGCCGCCGAGAACGATCCGGACTTGGAGAAAGCCGCCCGGGTGGCGCTGGCCCGTTTGCCCGGCAAAGAAGTGGATAACCAACTGTTGAATCGCCTGCCTCAGTCCGCCGGAAAAATGCGGCAGGTGTTGCTGGAGCTGGCGGGGCAACGCCAGATTGCCGGCGCTCTGCCGCTGGCCATGCAGTGCCTGAATGATGCGGATGCCGTTGTCCGCAGCGCCGCCATCGCCACCATCGGCTTGTTGGGCGAGGAAAAACAAATTGCTGACCTGATCAAACAACTCAAGCAAACCCAGGCCGCCAAAGATCAGGGCGATCTTGAAAAGGCCATGCTGGCGATTGCCAGTCGTCAGGGGGCGCGCTGCTTGCCGCACCTGTTGCCGCTGGCAGAGAACGGGGATGTTGCCCTCCGCATCATTGCGCTGCATACCCTGGCAAGTGTTGGCGGGCCAGAAGCGTTGGCGGCAGTGAAAAACGCCTTGAATGATAAGGAAACCACCGTTCAAGATGAAGCGGTTCGCACCTTGTCCACCTGGCCGAATAGTTGGCCGGATGACGCGGCTGTGGCCGAACCCCTGTTGACGCTGGCGAAGACTGGTAAAAAAATGTCACACCAGGTGCTGGGATTGCGCGGGTACCTGCAATACATCCAGACCGATAAAAAGCTTAAGGATGAAGACAAACTGGCGAAGGTCAACGATGTCCTGCCGCTCGTGAAACGCGTGGAGGAAAAACGCCTGGTGATTGGCGCGCTGGGGACCATCCCCTCCGCCAGTTGCTTGGAACCGTTGATGACGTATGCCGCCGATCGCGCCCTGGCTGATGACGCGTGTTCCGCGATCATTGCGCTTGCTCCCCGGGGCGATCTGAAGGGTGCCACCAAGGAACTCCGTCGCAAGGCACTTCAGGTCGCAGTGGAAAAAGCGCCCAACGACGCGACCAAGAAGAAGGCCGACAAAGCCTTAAAGGGCGTTCGCTAAACTCCGCATCGCGCTCGGGCGCACGCTACCCATGGGGGACACGCTCCTGGAAAAAGGCAGTGGCTTTATTGGTGAGCATCGTGTCATGTTGCCCGAGCGGATGGCTGCCACCCTGATGCGGCAGAAGCCGCTGTTAAGCGGATTATTTGCCGCCGGGGCCGGCTATTTTCCCCGGGCCGAAGGGCATCTCCGGCGGCGTCCGAAAGGCACGGATCAAGCGATCTTCATCTATTGCGTCAAAGGTGGTGGCTGGTGTCAGTTGGGGGGTGCCCGGCATACGGTGCGCGCGGGCGACCTGCTGGTGATACCGTCACACCAACCGCATAGTTACGGAGCAAATACCACCAACCCGTGGACCATTCACTACGTCCATGCGCTGGGTTCAAATGTCCGCGAATATCTGCGGGAATTGGGCGTGTCGGTAAAAAATCCGGTCACGCACTTGGGGATGGATATGCAGTTGGCGCTGCTGTTTAACGAAGTGGCGCAAACGCTGGAGCGCGGTCTGGCCTACCTCGACCTGCTGCAAGCCTCGCATACCTTGGGGCACTTGTTGGCCCTGCTGATCCGGCATCGCTATGCGTATCATCCGGATGCCGCCGACGGCCTGCAAAAAGTGGCACAGTGCATCGTGTACATGAGCGAACACCTGGACCAACCGCTCAAGGTGAGCCGCTTGGCCGCCCTCAGCAACCTGTCCACCCCGCATTTCACCGTGCTCTTCAAGCAGCAGACCGGCTCCGCTCCGCGCGATTACCTGCACCTGCTGCGCATTCATCGGGCCTGCCAGTTGCTGCACGGCACCACCTTGAACATGAAGGATATCGCCGCCCAGCTTGGCTACCAGGACCCCTTCCATTTTTCCAAACGCTTTAAGCAATTCCAAGGCGTCTCCCCCAGCGAATACCGCGCCGCGCACGGATCAGAACGATGAACTTCCCAATTTGCAATTCCACCATCCCCTTTTTGACCATTGGCTATTTTCCCCGTCCATCTTGTCGCATTCCTTTTTACTGATCACTTGATTACTGTTCACTGATGTCTTATTCCTGCTGCCATCGCGTAAATGAAATGCATGTTTGAGTTTGCACTGGGTTGGGAAGCGGAGTAGTCTGCCGCTGTGTTGTGTAATCATGGACACCACCGATGCCTCGTCTTGCCAGGGTTTCGCGGAACCCGGCGCGTGGTAGTTTTACGCGGTCAACTGGTCGCCATGATCATGGAGGAATGCCACTTATGATTACGCTGGTGCAGTTTCCTTGGAGCCCTTTTTGCATTGTCCAACGCCGGATTCTCGAGTTTGGCGGCGCCCGGTTTCGCTGTGCGAATGTGCCTAACACGGATCGTACCCTCGTCTGGCGGTTAACGCGTCAGCGCTATCACGCCGTGCCGATCATCAAGGATGGCCAGAATGTCATTTTCGAGGTGGACGATAATTCGCAGGTGATTGCCAAGTATCTGGATGCCCGGTTGCAGTTGGGATTATTTCCCAAGGAATGGTCCGGCGTGCAAAATGTTATCTGGCGTCATATCGAGAATGAAATTGAGGATATCGCCTTCCGGCTCAATGACATTTATTACCAGGAGTTCGTCCCGGAAAAGGAATGGCTGGCCTTCCTTCGCCATAAGGAGCGCAAGTTTGGACGCCATTGCCTGACCCAATGGCAGCAGCAGCAGTCCGGCCTGCTGGAAGAGCTAAGCCGTCGGCTGATTCCTTACGAGCAGATGCTGGGCACCCGTCCGTTCCTGCTGGATCAGCAACCGCGCTTTGTGGATTTCGATTTGTACGGCATGTTGGGCAACTTTATGTTTAGCGGACACTATCAACTCCCCGCGCCGCATAATCACCTGCAACAATGGTATGACCGCATGACTCGGCTGCCAAAAAAGACGGTGACCCGGGCCAAATAACCCGGCTGGCAAAATTTCATTACGATTAACCAAGAATACCCCGATAATCACCCGTGAAAAAAAACTATATTCTCGACACCAACGTTTTGCTGCACGATCCCAACTCACTCCTGAATTTTCAGGAGAATAATGTATTCATCCCCATCGAGGTCATTGAGGAAATTGATCGTTTCAAACGCGAGTCCTCCGAACTGGGGCAGAATGCCCGCACGGTTTCCCGCATGTTGGACACACTGCGTGAAAAAAACCGGCTCAGCGAGGGCGTGACGCTCTCCAATTCAGGGCGTCTGCGTATTTTATTCAAGGATGACGATGGCCCGATGCCCATCGCCGGGAGTCATACGGTGGACAGCCGGATCATTGCCCGCGCCCTGACCGTTCAGCGCAAAGACCCGGAGTTGCGCACCATCCTCGTCACCAAGGATATCAATCTGCGCATCAAGGCCGACGCGCTGGGGTTGGAGGCCGAGGATTACGAGACCGATCGGGTCCGGATTCAGGACCTCTATACCGGGGTATTTGAACATACGGTGCCGGTGGACCAGATGGCGGCGTTTCGGCTCAATGGCGAACTGGAACTGCCGGGCAACACGCTCCACTGGCCCAATGAATACTGCACGCTTATCGAGGCGGGTAATCCCAAGCGCACGGCGCTCACGCGGGTGGACAATACCGGCAAAAAACTGGTGCCCATCATTGATAGCCGGGAGGGCATCTGGGGGATCAAATCAAAAAATCGCGAGCAACACTTCGCGTTTGACGCCCTGCTGGATGACCGCATCAAGCTGGTCACCCTGATGGGCAAGGCGGGCACGGGCAAGACCTTGATGGCGATGGCGGCCGGACTCAAAAAAACCGTGCTGGACCGGGAATTTCGGCGGCTGGTGGTGGCGCGTCCCACCATCTCGATGGGCAAGGA
This sequence comes from Verrucomicrobiota bacterium, assembly GCA_037139415.1. Taxonomy (NCBI): domain Bacteria; kingdom Pseudomonadati; phylum Verrucomicrobiota; species Verrucomicrobiota bacterium. The sequence goes on from JBAXGN010000071.1 coordinate 11,545, forward strand.
ACTTGGGTTTCTGCCCGGCACCCTTGAGGAAAAACTCGGCCCTTGGATGCAACCGATCCACGACGCCTTGGAAATGTTGAGCGATCTCAACATGGGGCACGAGCATCGCCGCGCGACGGATTTATTGCGCACCGGCACCATTGTGGTCGAGGCGTTGAGCTATATTCGCGGACGTTCCATTGCCAACCAGTTCATGATCATTGACGAGGCGCAAAACCTGACGCCGCTCGAAGTCAAAACCATTGTCACCCGCGTCGGTCACGGCACCAAGCTGGTGTTCACCGGCGATCCCTACCAGATTGATAATCCCTACGTGGACTCCGCGTCCAACGGATTCAATTACATTGTCAGCAAATTTCGCGAGCAGTCCCTGGCGGCGCATATTGAACTGCAAAAGGGCGAACGCTCCGAGCTGGCGGAACTGGCCGCGAATATCCTGTGAGGCGTAGCCTCAGGCTGGGAATCGTCATGCTCGCCGGAATCTGGCTGGGTATGGCGGTGTTCTTTACCTTTGGGGCTGGCCCCATGTTTTTCCGGGAACCCATGCTCGCGGTTTTTAAGCAGGCCGGGGCGGTCGAGCCAAAACAATATTCCGGCATGGCCGCCATGCTGATCTTGGAGCGGTATTTTTGGTGGCACCTGGCTTGCGGCGCGGGGTTTATGAGCCTGCTGGCCTGCCAACGGTTTCTGGTTCGTGAGTCCGTGGGCAAAGCCACTTTGGTCTTATCGGGCACGGTAGTGGCCATGGGCCTCGTCAGCGGGCTTTATTTTCAGCCCCGGCTACACCTGTTGCATCAGCAAAAATATGATTCCACGCTGTCCGCTGGTGTGCGCGAGACCGCCGGGAAACAGTTTATGGCGGCGCATGGCATATCCCAGAGCGCCAATCTGATCGCCCTTTTTTGTTTGGTCGGATTATTCGTTGCTTGCTGGAAGGATAATGGCGGCGATCAACCCGCTGCCAGGATAAATTAAGCGCAGAATGAACAATGCTATAGGTTAAATGACACCTCAACCGGTCGCACCAGAAACCAATGGAAAACAGCCCAGATCAAAGCAAGACCTCTTTTCGCGAAGCGAACGCCTCGCTGTAGGGCATCTGATTCGTGGTGGCTTGGGAAGCCAACCGGACTTTCCTGCACCTTTTATCGGCGTTTTCGCTTGCTGCTGATTGCCATTGGACAAGTGCGCAGCTTGCGTTAAACATGATCGCTTGGGAGGGCAGTTTAGGGTGACCGAATCCGGGCGGCGTACTGCAATAAAACCGGCCTCACCTTCACCAAGGCTGCCGATGGCACCCGGCAGCATATTTGGGCGGGGACTTGGGAATGGAAACTATTTTTGGATAAGAAACATTGATTTGAAAACTGGTAAAATGGGAATTGTCCCTGGAGAATAGTTATTATACCGTAGCATTACCGAGTATTATTACGTCCGTTTCAACGGCGCGTTAAATACCATGGGCGGCGGAATCCCGCGAAGCTAACTGTCTGGCATAAAATCCCCCTTGATTCCCCAACCGGGGTAAGGGAAAGTTCGCCCCCATGAATGGTGAGCCCAAAGCGATGTCCAACCGCAGCACGATCCGTGCAGGCATGAACCGCGCCCATAAGCGGGGTCCGATCCGTTCCAGCCTTTGGCCGCGCCCCGCGCAAGCGCTTTTGCTCAGCCTCCCGCTCGTGCTCCTGGGTCTGCCGGCGTTGGCGCAGCAGCCGCTTGATGGCGTCTCCGCGCCGGTGGTGGCCCGCTATCCGGAACTCGGCAAAGCGGGCTCGCCCTTCCAGCAGGAGTTCCTGCGCCGTCGGCAGGTTTACGCGGCCGAAAATCCCCAGTTCACCAATGACAACGCCTGGGCGATGAAGCTGGCGAGTGAGGTGGCGAAGGAGCTGCCTTCCTTCGCGGCGAAGCCGGAGATCGAGTTCAAGGTGCTGCTCATCATCAAGCGCTACAGTGACACCTGGCACCCGCTGTTCCTGCCCGTCCGCTCGGAGATGACCGCCGAGGACATCGCGAAAGCGCGGCATTGTTTCGAGGTTCAGACGCCGGACATGGTGCATGACATCACGCGCGGCAAGGTGAAGTTCACGCCCACCGTCCTGGTATCCGCCCAGCCGCTGCGCAGCCTGAATCCGCAGCGGCGCGACAGCGCGGAGTATATGGGGCAGGAGCTGGTCAACGAACTGGCCACGTTCGCCAAGCCGGGCGACTACGACAGCGTGGGCTATTACTTCCTCTATTTCGACAACGCCTCCGGCTACCGCATCCCGCGCGCGGGCTACGGAGTGGGCGGCTTCAGCGGTTCGGATGGCATCGGCATGTTCGCCGTCGGCAGCGCGTCGAGCATGAACCCGCGGGATGAAATTTTCCTGCACGAATGGATGCACGGGCAGGACGGTTACTACGGCGGCAAGAGCGGCGTCCGGTTGCCGAAGGGCGCGCTGCACGGCTCGGGGAATTACGACGCGCATTACAAGGTGGCCAAAGCCTGGCGCCCGCAGGACACCTTCCGCGGCTACCTGGAATGGTATCAGGACATCCTCAATTGCCGGGTTCCCGAAGGCGGTAGCTTCGTCGGCCATGGTGAGGCGGCGTGGAAGCACGGCCCGATGCGGGAGGAGGCCAAGAAAAAGGGCAAACCGTTCCCAACCACCCCGCTCCCCAAGGGCGAGTATCCGCAGTGGGTCTATGAACTGATGAAGGGGAACCTGAAAAATGCCCGGCTCGGGCCCACGCTGCTCCCCGCGGGATTGAAGGCGGGCGAGATCACGAAAGACAGCAAGCCGTGGCGGCTGGATAGCTGGAGCGGCAGCGCCAAGACCACGGCCCGCTATTCGGAAAGCGACGGCGGATCGTTCACCCTGGATTGCGCATCAGGGAATAACGCCTCGCTCCGCTGCGATGCGCCGGCGGAGCCATCGGCAAACTACGTCCTGACCGCCGAGGTGAAGACGGTGCAAGTCAAAATCGAGCAGGCGGGCGGCAAATACTCCGTGCTGCTCGCCGCGGGAGATTTGCAGTCCACCAGGGACCTCTCCGGCTCCGTGGACTGGACGCCGATCGTGCTGCCCTTCACCACCAAGCCCGACCGATCCTCAACGACCGTGCGCTTGCAACTCGGCGGATTCAGCAGCATTGCCAGCGGGCGCGCCTGTTTCCGGGCGGTCAAACTTCAGAAAGTGGCCTACCCGGTGACTACGACGAAGCCTTGAAATGACCGCTGTCCGCCAAGACATCACGTCCCCGATCCTTTCACCATCGGCCTCGGGTCGGTCAAAACCATCGGCTGAATCGCCCTCGCCCCCGGTTTGCCCTGCCGGAAAAACTTTTGCAGTGGGGATGGTTTTACCTGCTAAGTTTGGGCGAAGCGTGGAATAAGTTTATGATGAATGAACATCCTGGAGACAGGCCGTTACCTGCCCCTGCACCACTGGACGAACGCACGTTGCGGGTGCAGCAACTATTTGTGCAGCATCAAGGCCGGCTGCGGGCTTTTGTGCTGGGACTGGTACCGGAATTTTCCGCCGCGGATGATGTGATGCAGGAGACGTTTCTGGTCGTCTCACGCAAGGCGAATGAGTTCGACCCGGACACCAACTTCCAGGCGTGGGTACGGCGGATTGCCACGTTCAAGGTGCTATCCTTGCATCGGGATCGCCAGCGTGCGCCACTGTGTTTGCAAGCGGATGTGATCGAAGCGCTGGCCGCTGCCGCTCCCAGTTGGGACGATGAGGCACAGTATTTGACCGAAGTGCGAGTTTTGAAGACCTGCATTGAGAAACTCCCTCCTGCCCCGCGTGAATTGATCCGGCTGCGCTATTATGGCGAGCATTTGCCCGAGGAAATCGCGCGGCTGCGTGCCCAATCAGTCAATGCTGTGAATGTGACTTTAACCCGGGCGCGCATTGCCTTGCGGGAATGCATGGAGCGTAATCTAAAGACTGCGGGGGCGACACCATGAATGATGCACGTCTTGCATTATTGTGCAGTCGTTATCTGGATGGCCAACTTACCGAGGCGGAACGGGCTGAGTTGGAGGACCTGCTGCGGCGATCATCCGCCGCACGGGAACAGTTCTGGAGGGAAACACGGCTACACGCGCAATTACATGAAGTCGAGAATGAAGGTGCTGAAACATTGCCGACACAACCCAGGCGGCTGACACTACCGCGTTGGGCGCAAAGCCCCGTCAATTGGCTGGCGATGGCGGCCTGCCTGGGACTTGCCTTGATATTGGCACTGCAATTCCACCCCCGGCAGAACATCGGGACGGATAATCCAGCCAACACGCCCCTGGAGTCCACGTCGGCGGCAGTGGCAGTGTTGACACATGGCGTGGATCTGGAGTGGCGCAAGCCGGAAGAGGCACGCAAAGTCGGGACCGCACTAGAGCCGGGCTGGTTGCGCCTGAAGGCGGGTTTGGCGCTGGTGGAGTTCTTTAATGGCGCGCGCGTCTTGCTGGAGGGGCCGGTGGAATTTCAACTGGTTTCTGCGACGAAGGGGTTTTGTGCGTCGGGTCGCTTAAGCGCAGAAGTACCGGCACACGCGCAGGGGTTCACGATCATGACGCCGCAGGTGCGAGTGGTGGATCGTGGCACAGCGTTTGGCGTGAGTGTCGGCGCGCAAGCGGCGGAAGTGCATGTATTCAAGGGCAAGGTGGAGTTGCTGGAGAAGGTAACCCCGCAGCGGGACTTGCGGGAGGGGGAGGCAGTGACGGTTGCGGTTGATGGCACACTCCGTTCCATACCCACGCACAGCACGGTATTTGCCTCGGTAGCAGAATTTGAGCGGCGGCTCACCGTTGTGCAGCGGCAGCAACTGGCGCAATGGCGCGCCGCAGCGCTACGATTGAATTCCGATCCTGATTTGCTGTTACGGTTTGATTTTGAAATACCCGCCAATATACGGACGCTGCCGAACGTAACAGCGAAGCACTCATCCACTGGCGATGGCACCATTGTCGCTTGCGAGCGGGGCGAAGGCCGTTGGCCTGGCAAGAGCGCACTGGAGTTTCGCAGTATGGGCGACCGCGTGCGTGTCAACATCCCCGGTGAGTTTCGCTCAATAACGCTGACAGCTTGGGCACGCGTGGACGGCATTGAAAGGGCGTTCAATTCCTTGTTCATGTGCGAAGGATATGGCAAGGGCGGATTCCATTGGCAGATTTCGCGCAAGGGGGATGTAAAATTAGGCGTCAAACTGGATAATCAGAAAGACAAGGCCACCGATTATTGCAGTCCAGTCATTTTTACGCCCGAGCGCCTTGGCCGCTGGGTACACCTCGCTGTTGTCTATGATGCTGAGGCAAAGCAGGTGACGCATTTTGTGGATGGCGTGGCGGTAAGTCGTGAAGCTACGCGCTTCGTAGTGCCGCTCCGCATCGGCAATGCTGACGTGGGAAACTGGAGCTTGGGCACGCACAGCACTATTTACCCGGTACGCCATTTCAGCGGTCGCATGGATGAACTGGCGCTGTATGGCCGGGCCTTGCGGGAAGCGGAAATCCAACAACTTTATGCCATAGGCGTGCCCATGAGCCTGGAGACACACGCAGCCGTCAACGCCCAATCCGGAATCCCCGAACAACAATGAACACCCCGTTACACCATGGTTTGCTTTGGCTAACCCTCTGCGGACCGGCTTTAACCGTACCTGCTTATGAACTACCGCCCGAGGCGAAGCAGGTACCTGCCAAAATCGAAATACCAGCCGGCCCCTTTCAGCCCAGTTGGGCATCGCTGGAGAAATACCAAGTGCCGGATTGGTTCCGGGATGGGAAATTCGGCATCTTTGTCCATTGGGGGCCGCAGACGCTGGCCGGAGCCAAAGATGGTTCGGCGGATGGCTCCAAGACCCTCAATTGGCAGGATTACGCCGCCGCCTTTCGTGGGGACAAGTTTGATGCGAAGCACTGTGCCGAAATTTTTCGCAAATCCGGCGCAAAATACGTAGTGCAAGTCGCCGAGCATCACGATGGCTATGCGCTCTACGACTCGTCATACACGCCCTGGACATCGGTAAAGATGACGCCCAAGCGCGATTTCGTTGCCGAACTGGCGGCGGCACTCCGCAAAGAGGGGCTGATCTTTGGCGCGTCCTCCCATACCGAGGAGCATTGGTGGTTCTACGATAATCCGCCGAAGAAAGCGCCGCCCGCTCCCTTGCCGGGAAGGCCCGTCCCCCCGCAGCCGGACAAGGCGTTTCTGGATTGGTGGTACGCCCGGCTGGTCGAGATCGTGGACAAATACCATCCGCAAATCATGTGGTTCGATTGGTGCATTGAGCAGCCGGGGTATGATCCGTATCTCCAGCAGTTTGCCGCTTACTATTACAACCGGGCCGCCGAATGGAAGCAGGGCGTGGTCCTCAATTACAAATACAACGCCATCCCAACGGACGCCGCCGTCTTGGATATTTCGTGGAACACCAGCCGGTTCTCCTGGCGTCCCGAGCGGATCAACCCCACCCCGTGGCAATTCGACACCATGTCCAACCGCAGTTATTGGTTCTGGCGCGCCGACATGGAGATGCGCCCCGTGGCCGAGATGCTCTGCGAACTCGCGGACGTCATCAGCAAGAACGGCAACTACCTCCTCAACATCCCGCCTGCGCCCGACGGCACGTTGACTCCGGGCCAGGAAAAGATTCTCATCGAGATCGGACGTTGGCTAACCATCAACGGCGAAGCGATCTACGGCACGCGACCGTGGAAAGTTTTCGGCGAAGGCCCGACCGAAGGACTCGGCCCGAAGTTCCAGGGCAATCCACCGAAGGCACCCTATACATCGCAAGACATCCGGTTCACAACGAAGGGCGATACGCTCTACGCCATTGTGCTGGCCTGGCCGGAGAACCGGATGGTGACCATCAAGTCGCTGGCCGATTGTAAAATCAAGGCCGTGCGCCTGCTCGGTTGCGATGCGCCGGTGAAATGGACTGGGAACTCCATCGAGTTACCCGCGAACGCCAGCGCGGGCGCGCCGTGTGTTCTCAGAATCCAACACGACCAGTGATTGTCCTGAAAGACCTGTGAAATCCATTACGTTTTATCTTTCATACGCAGTGATGCTGCTGACGGTGCAGGCAGCGGAACGAACATTCGTGCAAGTACGCGAATCGAATCGCGTGGTATCCGTGGAAAACCGCCTGGTGCGCGTCAACTACGACCTGGCCAAGGGTACCTATAGCGCTACGGATAAGAAACGCGACCGCGTGATTATTGCGAATGCCACGACCAAGCTTGACCAATTTTCATCGGCGGGAGCTGAGAATACGTTTGTCGTTGAACCGCTCAGTGATGCGCTGGGCATGGGACGGTCGATATTAATCACCAGCAAGGTGTCCGGCGGCCCGAAACTATTGTTGCAAATCTCCCTCTATGACGAGCGTGGCTTTATCACACTCGCCGCCGGATTGGAAAATACCACGGACAAGGTCATTCAACTCCGGGACATTACGACGCTGGATGGCGAAGCCTTCGCCGGGTTTGAAACGCAGACCCGCTACAGCACGTTGGATGGATTCAGCGGCGGTGCCAAGACATACGTCGCGCATGACGGACGCAAACGGAAAAGCCTGAACAATCTGCTGGTGACTTTTGGCAATCCCGGCGTAAACCGGTCACTCGTGGTGGGCGGGCTGAGCTACGAGGAGTTTGAAAAGTACGCCGAGCTAGAGCGCGGTCCCAAGGCGTTGGCCGTCCGGCTATTCGCCAATGATCCAGTAGGCAAGCGGATTGATCCCGGCACGCGTTACCTGGTGGCCAAGGACCGGTTCTATGTGGACTTCATGATCGACAACCCGTTTGACGCGCTGGAGGCGTACGCCAATCAGGTTCGGCTGGCGCAATCCGTGGTGCTGCCGGTATGCCGGTTCCCGATTGTGGATACCTGGTTTGCCCAAGTGCCGCATTTCGGCGGGGGCGAAGATCGCGCCGGTTATCGCGCGCAAAACGATTCGGTTGGCGCGGTGGAGGAAATGGAATGCGTGGTGCGGAGCGGCTTTCTGAAGTACGCACCGGTAGCCGTGCTGATCGAGCCGGACCTTTACGATCCCCACAACCAGCAAGGATGGTGGGACGATGAGCATTGGCAACGCGGGCCAAGTAACCGGGCCAAGAACGCCGGGAACTGGGTTAGTTCACACGGCCAGTTTGTGCCGCCTTACGAAACGGCCCGGAAATGGGCGGGCGCCGTCAAAGCGTTGGGCGGCATCCCGATGATTTATATCCAGACTGGATTCCGTTCGCAGGATTACGCGGAAAAATTTCCCGGCCACATGCTGCACAACGAGCCCAACGCGCCGCATCTCAACGAAAAGGGGGAGCAGCTTTACCGCGACAAGGAGAAGAAACAGCCGCGCAAGCTGGGCTACGATTACACCGATCCCGGTTTCATCACTCACGTCCGCGAAGTCTGGGAAAACCTGCGGTTGGCTGGCGTACAGGGCGTGAAGTTCGATTATCCCGACTTCCCTTTCACCGGCTGGCCCACGCGCGGCGGCATGGAGGACCCCTACGCCACCACCGCGATGCATTATCGCAACATCTTCCGCCTGGCCAAAGAGGGACTCGGCCCGGATTGTTACCTGCATGAACGGGCCTTGGATCGCGGTTCGGATGTTACGCTGGGCCTGGTTACCTCGCAGCGCACCGAGGGCGACACCGACAACGTTGATCCCACCATGATCTCGCGTGTCGGGCTGCGCTGGTATAAAAACCGAAACATCCTGAACTATGACATGGATGGCAAAAACCCTTTTCATGCCGTGCCGGCAAACCGCGATGGACAGCGCGCCATGCTGACGATGTCGTACGTGGCCGCTGGCACCCTGATGATTGTGCCGAGCTTTGGCCGCATGACCGCCGATCAATTGCATGACCTTTCCCGCCTATATCCGTTCCATGCCAACCGCCAGAGTGCCCGGCCCGTGGACGCCTTCACTAGCACATGGCCGCACATCTACGACTTCAAGGTTAATTCACACTGGCACCAGCTCACGTTTTACAACACCGATACCACGAACAGCGCCACGGTAGCGGTGGATTTGGCTGGTGACACTGCGTTTGGAGCACTCGGGCTCGATCCGGCAAAACACTATTACGTTTACGACTTCTGGAACGATGCCCTCCTGGGTAAATTTCCCGGCAAACAACGCTTGGAACAAACACTGCGCCCTGGTGAGGCAAGGATGATGTCCATTCACGAGGTCGAGGCGCATCCGCAATTTCTCTCCACCGATCGTCACCTCATGCAAGGATATGTGGACCTGCTGGGTTGCGATTGGGATGAGGCCAAGAAGCAATTGCGTGGCGTAGCCAATGTGGTTGGTGGTGAACCTTACCTGATCATCCTCGCCACCAATGGGCAAAAACCAGCCGCTGCGACGGTGGACGAAACCATTGAGAAGGATATTGTCAAATCGGGGCTGGCTCCCGTCAAGAGTAAGGCCGCACTCCGACCGGTGGCCGGCAAACCTGACCTCATCGAGTTGATTCTCGAACGCTCTGCCAACGGGCCAATCGCCTGGACCATATCTTTTCAAACGCCATGACCGGAAAACTGCTTTTCCTCTTCGTGTAATTGCCCGCGTACGATTCGCCGGGCAAAAGCGATGACTGAGCCACCCTGCGCGAATCCATGCTGGTGACGCTGCAAACCGTGACCAACACCGCGATGGTCGTGACCATTGATCATGGAGAAATAGCAGGAAAATCACCCTTGCTTCCTTAACGGGGGTGGGCGTAGGTTTCCAATCATGAATCGTGAGCCAAAAGTCATGCGCCTTTACTGCAAGGCGACCTGTGAACATCAACTTCTATGAGAATCATGCTTCAATACTTTGCTGGTCTGGTCTGGCTTGTCGCCACGAGTTGTCCGGGCGCAGACCAATCGTATTACCAAAGTTATCTGGCCTTGGTGGGCACCAACGATGAATGCCAAATCGGGTACGTTTGTTCTCCGCTTTTGTTGGATACAAATAATACCACGCCTAAACTTACCAACGAGGTGATCAACCTGCATGACAGCAATGTTCAAGGGTGCCTCGGCAAGATTTGCCTTGGAATGACCATGGACGAGGTGGTTGCTGCCTGGGGTAAACCGCAGCGGTTTTATTCCCGATGTCTCGGCGGGCGGCGTCTTGATTACTGGGACGCAATTGTGATATTTGATCCCGGCAGCAATTCGGTTTTGAAAATCATTTCCAAGCGTAATGAGAATCGCCGCTTTGAAAAGGGCCTTAGCGCGTCCTCTCCAATGGCAGACTTTATTCAAATTCTTGGCACTCCCACCAGACGTTCCGATGACCCTCCTTATTGCAATTTAATGTATGATATGCCTGCTGGGACTTTGAATCTGCATTTTTATGTGAATCTCCTTTCCAGCTTCCGCTTGGAGCGCCGGTCTGATAAACCTGTGCCAAAGCAATAATGGGAATGGGGGAATTCCTGCTTCACCGCAACGCGACCCGTGAGTGCATGAACAGTGACAAAAAACAATTTCTTATCAGGTATGGATAACACCCCGAAAAACCGGCTAAAGAACCGCTGTTACGCGATCTCGTACCTGCTCCTGCTTATGCCGGTCGCCCAACTTGTATTTCTTGCGGCCTGGCCCCGTGGGATACCCCATGCCTTCCTCATCGATAGTTGGATGGTTTCGATAGTTATCGGTTGTTTGTGCGTGTTCATCGGCAGCGGGCTCATGAGCAAGAAACCGATCGAAACTTTGGGAAACCTGGCCTTGGCGCTCCATATCACCTCTCTGGTCGTCTTGGTGGCATACGAACTTTGTAACTCCTATGACAAATGACGCATCCGGCAACGAATTGTCTTTCTTTCATTGAACCAGTTTCCCCGATCCTGCACGCACTGAAAGAATAACCCCCACTTAAAACCGCGCATTGGGCCAAAACTGGGCCTCTGGGCTTAAATCCTGCAACCTCCAGCTAAAGCGGACAAGGTCTTGTCCGGGGGAAAATTCCCCCTTGATTCCCTAACCGGGGCGGGCGTAGGGTCGCCGGCATGCAGCGTGAGCCAACAGCAGTGTCTTTACCGCAGCGCGACCCATGAGCGCATCATTGAACTCGAAGCCAATGCCATCCCGTGGCGTCTTCCGCAACATCATGACCGGAAAACTGCTTTGCCTCGCCCTTTTATTCCCGTGCCTGGCTGGGGCCACCGTTCACCTCCCCCATCTGTTCTCGCATGGCATGGGGTTGCAGCGGGATCAGCCGGTGCCGTTCTGGGGTTGGGCGGAGCCGGGGGAGAGCGTGACGGTGGAGTTCGCCGAGCAGGTGAAGCCCGTGAAGGCCGATGCCACCGGCAAGTGGCAGATCGCGCTGGATCCCCTGCCCGCCAGCGCGGCGCCGCGAACCTTGCGGATCAATTCAGCAAGCGTCACCAACGTGCTCGTCGGCGATGTTTTTCTTTGCTCGGGCCAATCCAACATGGCGATGTCCATGGAGGCCGCCCGCCGCTACCCGGGAACTGCGGAGGACATCCAGTCCACCAGCCTGCCGGCGGTGCGCTTCTTCCAAGCCCCCAACGCCACGTTCCGGGAAACGCCGCAGGAGGATGTGGAGGCCAAATGGGAACCCGTGGCGCCGGCCAACAATGCCCACCTCTCCGCCGTGGCGTTTTACTTCGCGAAATCCCTGCATGCGCACCTCCAGGTGCCGCTCGGCATCCTGCGCGCCTCCCATGGCGGCGGCTCCGCGGAGATCAAAATGCCCCGGGAAGCCCTGCTCTCCGTGCCCAGCGGCAAGAAGTTCTATGAAGATGCCATCAAGCGCGCCAGCCCGGAAAGCGTGGCGGCCCGCAACCGCATCTTCCAGGAGCGTTATGAGGCCGCCGTCCGCGATGCCAAGGCCAAAGGCGCCAAACCGCCCGAGCCGCCCAAGCCGGTTTCGGCCGTGGATGGCGGTTACCCGTGCAGCGATTGGAACGGCGTCATTGCGCCGATCATCCCCTACGCCAAGCGCGGCATCGTCTGGTACCAGGGCGAACACAACGCCGGGCGCGCCTTTGCCTACCGGGAGATTTTCCCCGCGCTGATCCGCAGTTGGCGCGCGGCCAGCGGCCAGCCGGGCCTGCCGTTCCTCTTCGTGCAATTGCCCGCCTACGATTCGCCGGGCAAAAGCGATGACTGGGCCACCCTGCGCGAATCCATGCTGGTGACACTGCAAACCGTGACCAACACTGCGATGATCGTGACCATTGACCATGGCGAGCGGGACAACATCCACCCCGCCGACAAGCAACCCGTCGGCGAACGGCTGGCCCTGGAGGCGCGGCGGCTGATCTACGGCCAACCGGTGACCGGGTGCGGGCCGTTGTACGCCAGGTTCACCGTGGATGGCGCGAACCTCGTCGTGCGATTTCGTGACACGGGCGTCTCGCCCGTGAGTCTGAGCGCGACCACCACCCCAGCCATGGGCGGGACGCCCATGCTCCTCAGCGGCTTCACGCTTGCCGGTGAAGATCGCAAATTCGTGGCGGCCACGGCGGTGATTCGTGGCAACACCGTGGTCCTCAGCAGTCCCGCCGTGCCCAAGCCCGTGGCGGCGCGGTATGCGTGGGCCAACTGGCCGCAACCCAGCCTGTTCGACGCTCAAGGCTTGCCCGCCTCCCCCTTCCGCACAGATGACTGGGAGAAATAGCGTAAAAAATCCCCCTTGCTTCCCCGTTGGGGGCGGGCGTAGGGTCAGCCGCAAGCATCGTGAGTCAAAAGCGATTGCTTATCAGTGGAAGCAGAAAGGAAAATGACATGAAAGCATGGCTATTAATCGGTCTGGTGGTTGTTTCGTCGGTTTGCATGAATGGCGCAGACCAAACGGCGAAATGCACGTTCTCGAATCAGGGTTATTCGATCGCGCCATTGGATGAAGCGCCGGCGGGCGATACGACCTACCATTGCCTGACGATGTTTATGCCGGTATCGGATGGCTTCGCCCCCAATGTCGTCGTGCAACTTCAGCGGTATACCGGAACCATCGCCGAGTATGTCGCCCTTTCAAAGCTGTCATTGGCCGCGCAAGGAATGACAATCACCAAGGAATCAGCCACGGAGACCACGGTCGTTTTTGAATACAAGGGAACGTTTAAAGGCCGACCCCTTCATTGGTACGCCAAGGCCGTCAAGAACGGCGCCAAAGTTGTTCTGGCGACCGCCGCCGCCACCGAAGGCCAGTGGAAAACCGCTTCCGAAAAACTCCTGAAGTGCGTTAACAGCGCTGAAGCCAATTAGGGCGGACCATGGATGATTTTTGGCGACAAACCGGACAAACCATTATTTATCGCGGATAAGGGGGCGGGGTGTTCACCGCTGGTCCGCCCGGAAACCAACTTTCCCGGCAGAAATCACCCTTGCTTCCTTAACGGGGGTGGGCGTAGGTTTCCAATCATGAATCGTGAGCCAAAAGTCATGCGCCTTTACTGCAAGGCGACCTGTGAACATCAACTTCTATGAGAATCATGCTTCAATACTTTGCTGGTCTGGTCTGGCTTGTCGCCACGAGTTGTCCGGGCGCAGACCAATCGTATTACCAAAGTTATCTGGCCTTGGTGGGCACCAACGATGAATGCCAAATCGGGTACGTTTGTTCTCCGCTTTTGTTGGATACAAATAATACCACGCCTAAACTTACCAACGAGGTGATCAACCTGCATGACAGCAATGTTCAAGGGTGCCTCGGCAAGATTTGCCTTGGAATGACCATGGACGAGGTGGTTGCTGCCTGGGGTAAACCGCAGCGGTTTTATTCCCGATGTCTCGGCGGGCGGCGTCTTGATTACTGGGACGCAATTGTGATATTTGATCCCGGCAGCAATTCGGTTTTGAAAATCATTTCCAAGCGTAATGAGAATCGCCGCTTTGAAAAGGGCCTTAGCGCGTCCTCTCCAATGGCAGACTTTATTCAAATTCTTGGCACTCCCACCAGACGTTCCGATGACCCTCCTTATTGCAATTTAATGTATGATATGCCTGCTGGGACTTTGAATCTGCATTTTTATGTGAATCTCCTTTCCAGCTTCCGCTTGGAGCGCCGGTCTGATAAACCGGTGCCAAAGCAATAATGGGAATGGGGGGACTCCTGCTTTTCCGTAATGCGCCCCGTGAACGCTACACCCTGTCCATCCTCCGGATTGAGGGAGCGCAATCCCGCGCCAGGTCAGGTGACGGCAGGGGATGCGCTGGAACAATTAGAATTGCGCCCCCACCGGCCAGGATTGGTGGCAGGGCCGAAGGCCCGTCATGTGATAGCCCGGGCTGAAGGCCCGGGGAAAAGCCCCCCGTCAACCGTCCCGCCCTGTAAGGGCGGCATGACCTCCGGAACACGAGGCAAAAGTTGTAGCCGATGACGTAAAAGTTGTAGCTGATGAGGCAAAAGTCATGACGGATAATGTAAAAACCATCGCCAAAACCGCCAAAATGGGCACTTCGGGGTGCATTGGACCACCCTGCCCGCCGCCGGGCATGGCCGCAACCCATTCAGGGTTGGGGATTTAACGAACCGCCTGACCCAGGGTGGCTCGTGCCTTGCGATTCTGGGCTGGAGGCCACAATTCCGTTGGAATTGCCGCCCGCATCCCGGATGGAGGCAACAATTCTGAAGGAATTGCGTCACCAGAGGCCAGGGTTGGTTGCGGGGGCGCAAGGGGGAGCAACCGTTGCTGGTTTTGCGCCCCACCTTTTCCCATCAACCCCCAAACCCACAAGCCCACCCAATCCGCAATCCGCAGTCAAAAGTTTTCTTTTTATTGAATCCATTTCCAGAAGCCGATTTTCTCCAACGCGGATTCCAATTGCTGAATTTCTTCGGCCGCCAGGTTTCCGTTCGGCAGGCGTGCGGGACCAACGGGAACCCCCAGCAACCCCATCAGCGCCTTGGCCGCGCCAAGGTAGCCGGACGGCGTGGCAACCAATGTCTTTACCAATTGCGCGCCCCGGAATTGCTCCATGCGCGCGGTGTCCAGATCCCCGGCGTTGAAGGCTTTGATGATCCGATGATAGACGGGCGCGGCGAAACAATAGCCGCTGCCGACCGCGCCTTTGGCGCCCAGGGCGAGTGCGGCCAGCATGAATTCGTCATTGCCCCAGGGCAGGTCGAACACTCCGCCAGCGGCGCGCATGGCAAACTGGTAATTGTACATGTCCACGTTGGTCCATTTGATGCCGGCCAGGTTGGGAATTCGTTCGCCGCCTTGTTCGAGAAATTCCGGCATGGCGAGACTCACCCCGGTAAGCGCGGGGATATCATAAAAATAGAAGGGCAGCGCAGGTGCGCCTTCGGCGATGTGGACGCAGCACTCCACCAGCGCGTTGACGTTGCGCGGCTTGAAATAGGATGGCGCCAGGGCGGAGATGGCGACCGCACCGTGTTTTTGCGCATGGGCGGCAAGCGTCCGGGCGTCCTCGATGCAATTGGACCCCACATGGACCACGACCTTGAGCTTGGTGTCTTTGGTGACGGCCAGCCAGCGTTCCGCAAGCAGGGTGCGTTCGATCAGTGAAAGCGAATGGCTTTCACCGGTGCTGCCGTTGATGAAGGCGGTGGTGATTTTGTTCTTGAGGAAATGCGCCGCTTGTTTTTCGACAACGGCCAGGTTGAGCGATCCATCCGCTTTGAACGGCGCATGGGCAGCCGCGACGAGCCCGTGAAGTTTGAATGATGACATGATTAATTTTGTGTTAATGGTGAAGGTTGATTGATGCGATATAAATCAGGGGTTCAGGTTTTGTCTTCGCTGCCGCAATCCCGCTGCCGGGGGCGGAGCAGGAGCATTAGAATCATGGCGAGGATGGAGGGGATGACGCAAAGCGCAAATCCCGTGGCCAGCGGCACCCCATGATCCTTAAGCCTGCCCAGCAAGGGTGTCAGGTACGCGCCGGCGGCAATACCGGCAAAATTCATCAAACCATACGCCGTGGCGCGGAGGTGCGGCGGCACGACCTGACAGGCAATGGGCATGTTGTTGGTGTCAAAAAAGCCGAATCCAAAGCCATAAAGACCGGCGCAGATCATCACCAGCCAAAAGGCCGGAGCCATCCCCATGCCCAGCAATGCCGGCACAGTGAGGAAGAGCCCCAAGGCACTGACCCAAGTGCGACCGCCCAAATGGCGTTGTGAGAGCAGGTCGGAAATCCTGCCACCGATCATCACCCCAAAAAATGAGGCGCCGGCGGTGAGGCTGGTCGCCCAGAGACCGGAATGCTTTTGATCCAATAAGAAGCGATCCTGCAATAGGGTCGGCAACCAGTTCTTGACCGCCCAACCCGGCAGGCTGGGCAGCGAAAAGCAGGCGAGCAAGATAATAAAACCGAGCCAGTGTACGTTGGAAAAATCACGCGACCCAACCGGCTGGGTATTATTGGCATTCTGATGGCTCCGGGTGTCAGTCTCATGCAGGAAGATCGCCAGCACCAGCGCATAGGCCACGCCAATGCCGCCGCATCCGGCAAACGCTGCGTGCCAGGAAATATCCTGGGCCACCCAGCCGCCCACACCACCCAGCGCCTGTCCCATATAAATCCCGCTCATGTGAATACCGACGGCCAGTGAACGCGTGGGCCCGCGGTGAAAATCTGCGATTAAAGATAGCCCGGCGGGAATATAGACTGCCTCGCTGATGCCCATGACGGCACGCAGGCAATACAGCGTGAAAAAGTCATGGGTGACGCCCATGCTTATTGTGACGGCAGACCAAACGGCCAGGCTGAATACGATGAGCCATTTACGATTAAAACGGTCGGCAAACACGCCGCTGAGGGGACTGCAGATTGCATAGACCCACATGAAGATGGCCATCAGCATGCCAAAGGTCTCGGCGCTTTTCAGCGCCGGGATATCCACCTGCATGGACAGCTTCATCGTCGCCAGCATTTGCCGGTCGAGATAATTCAATAGCGCGACCGGCCAGAGCAGGATAACCACCCGCCATGGCGAAATTTGATTTGCCGCTGAACGATTCATTCCGGATTCCATATCCAAACTTCGGGCGACCGCACCCCGCGCCGGACCTCACCAATGGGGATCACATATCCACCATTCCAGAGAACAACTGCCACGGTGGCGCGCGGTGCCGACATTCTACCAATGATGGGCCACTTGTCCAACTCCGGATTGTACTCCAGGATTTCCGACCTGAAACCTGTATTCATGCCTCTTCCAGAAGTTGCCAGCAGTACCACAGCATTCTTGGTAAATGGAATGGGCCTTTCCACAGTGAGCCTTTGAGGGTGTTGGCAGGCGTGCCATCGCGCCGGAGGTAGCCGAACCATTCACCGTGCCTGGGGTCGGCAAAATGTTTAAAGGACCAGTCGTGGACGAGTTTGTGCCAACGGGCGTATTTTTTATCACCGGTCATTCGCCAAGCCAGGAGCGTGGCAATGATGGCTTCATTGTGAGGCCACCAGAATTTCATGTCTTGCCAGTATTCCTGCACGGGCAGATTGCGGAGGTCGCGGAAATAAAAAAAGCCTCCAAATTCACGATCCCAGCCCCGGTCCCACATGCCATCCAGAATGCTCAATCCGAGCTTCGCCAGCTTGTTATCGCCACGAATCTTTGCCTCATGCAGGATGAACCATGCGCATTCGATGGCATGACCGGGATTTAACATGCGCCCGTCAAAGTGATCGTAAATCTCGCCTTTGGGTCCCACCACCTCCATGAGCGCCTTAAGCCTGGGTTTAAAGAAATCCCGTTTGATTTCATGGATGGCCCGGTCAATCCATTCCGAGCAGGTTGCTCCCAGTACCGGCACATCACCCAGGTTGGCGCGAAATTCCTGCGCCGTGACGATGGTGATCATCAACGGGGCGAGCGCCTTCATTGGGCGGGTATCTGGATTCACTTTGGCGGGAGCGTGGCCCGGTTCAAAGTTGAACTTTAGGAACATGGTAAACGCTTTGTGCGCATCCCGTTCGGCCGATTTATCACCCGTAGCCTTTGCGTAAGCGGCAAAGGCGATAGCGGCAAAACATTCGGAATACACATAGCGCCGCATGCGAAGTGGACGTCCCTCGCGCGTGACCGTAAAATACATCTTGCCGGATTCGGCATAACAATGCTGCCGGGCAAAGTTCAAGCAGCTCGCGGCGGCCTCAAGCCACTGCTTTCGTGGCTCAATGGTGTTGTATAAAGTGGCAAACATCCAGGCTGCCCGCCCTTGAAACCAGACCGATTTATCCGTATCCACTACCGAGCCGACCCGATCCAATGCCGTCATGATGCCGCCATGCTTTTTGTCCATGCCATTCTTGAGCCAGAACGGCATAACATCCTTAAGCAGGGTGTCGCGATAACAACCGATCATATCTTGCAGCTTCATCGGGTAAACGTGTTCGTGCGTAGTTTGTGTGAATTCAACGGCGGAATACAGGAAAAAATGGAGGTGCATTGTCTAATCAGGCACGTATTCGGCGGGGTGTGGCCGCGATGAGCAGGGGCGGTTGTTGTCGCTCACGAATTGGAGCGACTTTGCCAATGGCACCGGGGAACGGGTGACGCGGTGGGAGTATGACAGTTATCGCGGCTGGCGCACCAATAAGGTGTATCCCGATGGTGATAGTATCGGATACATAGATAGTCCCGCTGGGCGATTTGGCCAGTGTCAATTATTCGAATGGCACCACGCCAGTCAGCACGTTTGGCTATGACCGACGAGGGTTGGTGTACGGTGTCACCAATGGGAGTGACCGGGCCACCTATCGTTATGTTGCCGGGGTCAACTCGGCGCTTGTGCAGGATCGGATTATGAGGCATAACAATTCCGTGATCAATGCGTCTGCCAGAATTTATGACCGGCTGAATCGCTTGACGAGTCTGGTCGCCACGACGCCCTCACCGATTCATCCACCAGCGGGGGGCCCGTTTCATCTGCACTGCGCGATGGCGGAGGCGCGTTGCCGCACGGAAGTGCCGGTGTTGCGCGAACTCACGCCGGGGCACTGGGTCTCGTGCCATCTGTGTCCGTGAGATCAGTCTTCCGAAATTGCCCGTCGCGGTCTTGCTTCAGCGGGTTGGTGTTTTTTCATTCTCCCGGCAGTGATCCGGCGGCGGGAACGGTGAAGGTGCCGCGTTTGCGCGGGATTTCTGGAAGCGGCTCGCCGTACGGCACGGCCCCGGCGTCCGGCTTCTTCCCCGTCTCATAGCCCGGAAGGCTTTTGCCGGTAAGGGTAGCCAGGTCGCCAGCACGGCCGCGGGCCGGGCTATCCGCGCGCAGCCGCACATCGTGGCTTTCCGCGTTCACAAAGCCGGGATCGCCTTCGAGCCAGAGGCTGCCTCGATCAATGCCCAGTTCCGCCGCCAGATTTTTCGTTTTGCTCCAGTCGCTGCGCTGGCCGCGCCGCACGATGATGTTATTTTCCCCGTGCCAGTTGGGCTTGAGTTCAGTGCCGGACCACCAGCGCTCGCACCAAAAAATATTATTGAGAAACCAGTAGTTCGGCGTGCCGATCCCCTGCACCTTGTTATAGGTCACCGCCGAGCTGCTCGTTGAAGTATTGTGATACACGTACACCGGGGATGGATACTGGGGCACAAAGCAGCGGTAATCCTCGCCATTGTCGAAATAGATGTTGCGGTAGGCGTAGAGCGGGCCGGCCTTGATGGTCTTGATGCGGAAGCCACAGCAGGTCTCCTCCACCCAGTTGTCATGCCAGCGGCAGTTCTCGCCCGCGCCGTTGGGCTCCAAGCCATCGTCGGCCACGCGGAAGATGCGGTTGTGATGCACGTCGAGATTCCGGTTTTCGCCCACAGCCCCGGTATCTTCGATGCCGTCCCAGCCATCGTGGATGTAGTTATCGTGAATGACGTGGCCGCCTGCGGTGGCGTGGATTTCAATGCCGACGCGGTCATAGAAGCCGCCCTCCTTGACCGCCAGCCAGTTGTCCCACCAACCGATCATTTTGGGGCTGGCACCCGCATACGGATCTTGCGAAATCTCATTGAAGCGCACCGTGCAGCGGTCAGCCCCGGCACCGAGAAACACACCGTGATCGGTGATCTCGATGCGGCAGGCTTCCACGGTTGATCCAGCCGAATGCTCGACGAGTACCCCCTGCCAGGCGTAGCGGATTGTGACCCCGCGCACCACGCAACGATCCACGCCACGGATGGTGATGGCGGGAAGTCGCGGGGCAACCGTCAGCTTCAGCTTGCGCGGATCGGGGTTGCCGCGAATGCGGAGGATCAGTTCCTTACGCTTGTCCGAATACATCGTGAGGGCTTTCACGCCTTCCCAGCCCGAGGGGCCGATGCCTTTCTGGAAGATCACCGGCCAGGCCCAGTCCGGCGTGTAAATATTTTCCGGCACCACGCCAAGGGCAGCCTTGTTTTTGCCACGCGCCAATACCTTCTTCACGTTCTCCGGGTCCACGCGCCGTTCATCAAGGATCGTGACAATTTTGTCGTCTACCGTAACGGTGATCACCGGCGAAGCGAGAGCGGCCTTGTAAACTCCGGGGCCGAGGTCATCAGCCGGTTTCCATTCGAGCGCGATCGGGTCCGAGGCGTCAATGACCGCCCCGGGATCACCCTCCAGCGTGACGGGGAAATTCGGGGTCCCGCCTTCGTTGAAGCGCACGCGTTCGCGATACACACCCGGCGCGAGGTGCACGGTGGTGCCGGGAGTGGCGCGGTCCAGTGCCTCCTGGATGCGGGCAAGCGGTTCGGCTTTGGTGCCGGACGCACCACTCTTGCCCGCCAGCGAGACATACAGGTCGGTCCGTTGCGGCACAACCGCTTTCGGTTCGTAGAGCCTTACCTCAGCGAAGGAAACCCGCGCGCCGATCTGGACTTGGCCTTGCGAATACCGGCAGAGCACGGAAACGGCGGCGGCCTCCTCGGAATTAAAGGCGAGGCGCAGGGTCTCCCAGTCGGTGCCCATATTTAAACCGCCGCTGATCCGCCGGATTTCCTTGCCGGAGCCATCAAGGAGCTTGATCATCAGGAGCGCAATCCCATTGCTGCTCGCCTTAACCTTGGCTTCGGCGAGGTAGCGGGTGTTTTTTGACAGGCCCTTGACCGATTGCTCCACCGCTCCGTAGTTCGCCTGGGCTCGTTCGACGATAATGGTGAGCGCCGGTTTGTTCGCCGTCGAATTGGCCGCTGGTTCCAGCTTCCATGGTTGTGAATCCTTACCCACATTCCACCCGGCGGGCGCACCGCCGTTCCCGCGTTCCGCGAAATCGCCATTATGAAGGAGGTTGGCGGCCGGTTGGGCCACCAGCCAGCCGGGCAGGATGGAAAACAGGGCCAGGAGAATCGCAAAGTTCAGGCGCATAAATGTCATTCCTTAACGGTAATCGTGAATCATGTGTATAGCCCAGTCAAAAATCCCTCAGATAAATGCGGGCCTCCACCTTGAGCCACTCGCCAACCCAGGCTTTGGCTTCCAATTTGCCGAAGAGCAGCTTGCCGGCGTCCATCAATCGGGCCAGCGCCTCGTTCTTGGCGCGGGGCACATAGCCGAGGTGGTGACCAGCGGCGTCGAAGACCATGATCGCCAGCGCATCGTGGGGATTGTTCGCCTCGCGTTTGAGCACCAGAAAAACTCCCGGCACCAAGTCCGGTTCCACCTCCTTAATATTCCGATGACTCGTGCCCGCAATGTGGCATTCGATGAGCATGATTTCCCGTGCAAAGGGCTGGAGGGCTCCATCTTTCCCAAAGGCGCCGTGGATCAGCGCCATCAGCGTCGGATCAATTTTTGCCAAAGCATTTTCCATAAGCATCTCCAGATAACAGAATTTTCAGGTGCGCCGTCAAAGCATCGCGCTGTATCCGCAATGTCTCGGTTTGAACCTCCAACTCGCGCCGTCGGGATTCGACCCATCCGCTGTCATCCAACGTCGCCTGCAAGGTGAACGGGGGCTGGCTTTGAATCTGCTCCATTTCCTTGAGGGTGGCATGGATTTGCTTCTCCAGCGTCTGCTGGTTCTGACGAAGACGATCCAATGATTTGGGCGGTGGGGCCACGGCGGCATTTTTCTCCGCCAGCAGCGTTAACGCCCGAAGCTCCTGAATATCCGCCGCCTCATACGCTTCCTGAACCCGGGGCCAAAGCCGTTGTTGCTCGGGCGTCAAATTCGGATTCACATCGGGGTGCAATTTCTTCACCAGGGCGTAATAGAGCTTCTTCAACTCCCGACTATCTTCGGGCGATAACAAATGCTTCAACCGTTTTTCCGCCGCTTCCAGCGTTCCAACGGCTTCCGCCAAACGTTGCTGCCACTGCAAAAATTCAAGCTCCAGTTGCCCTTCGATAGCCACCAAATCCGGTTTCTCGCCCACATTCAGGCTGGCCTGCACCAGTTCCACTTGGCGCTTCAGGCGTGCATACTCTAACCGGACACGCAACAGGTCCAATTCCCATTTCCCAATCCGGGTCTGGTAAATCGCCAGCAGGTTTGGCTTCACCGTGTGGACCAGGTCGTGGGCCTCGGCCAGCAGCGCGGTCAACTCTTCGCGCAATAAACCGTTTTCTTCGGTCAATCGCCGCACCTCTGGATGAAAATCAATGTTCCCGTCGTTCATTTGAGCCAATGGTTGATATTCATCCAATGATATTGTGCCGGGCGTGCCGTACCGCGCAAGAAACTTTGAAATATTCGAACTCCATTGGAAATCACGGGGTGGGTGTCGGGATGGGCATCCGTGGCGGGGCGGTTTGCCACATGAGATCAATCTCCGCTGGAGTTAAACCATAGGCTTGATTGACCAGGTCACTGAGAGCACCTTCAAGCTTCAAGGTTTCGACAGCCAGGGCACGCGCTGGTTCGATTGTGCGAATATATTCCTCCCGCAGGGCGTGGACCCCAGCAGCGGTCAGCGGTAGTTTCTTGCCCCGAATGCGCTTCACCTCGCTCACCCAAGTATCGGAATCGAGTGAGGTTACGCTCTGGAGCTTGTTTCCGGGTTTTTCAATCATGTATTCCACACGGAGCCAGTCGAGCAACATGCGCTGGGTCTGTTGCTGGCTGGCGGTGATTTCAATTAGTCGCCGCACGTTAGTCTCCGCTGCTTGCCGCTGCTGTGGCGTTGGACGCGGGATCGACAGTCGCTCAACGTAGGGAATATCCATCGCCAGAGCTTCGTCCTTTTTGTGAGGAAAGAAGCGGAAGGAAAAAAACCACATGGTTGGCGAGTTCAGGCATGCCAGCAGCCATTGATCGGTGGTCGGTAGGATGATTGCGGCGTCGTTTACGAGCATCCCACTGTCGTCCCGAGCAATTCGCGAATGGAAAGCTATCCGTTGGATGCACAATTTTGGTCGCAAGAATTCCTGCCAGTATGCACAGGACCGCAGCTCCCACCAGTATTTCCCTTGGTCCTGCCGATTCCGTAGCCGTTCCTCCAAAGGCTTCAAGTAACCGTGCAGACTGGGATACTGGGCCTTAAACTTGGCTTCAGCCTGCTCACCAAGGTCTGCCCACGGCCAAGCCCGGTCGTTACTTGACGGCAGGACGATCATCCAAAGATTCGCCCAGTCAGGTATCCAGCGACCGATGTCCTGTCCACGCAGATAAGGACGGAGGGTCTCTTCGCAGTTTCTGTCCTCGGCAACTAATCTATTTCGCGTCTCTTTGGAAATTAGAAAGGCCTCATTCAAACCGGTTTTGATGCCATAAAGTGGCCTGAGCTGTGCAAACTCTTTCAATGGAATCCCGTTCGATCGAATTCTCTCTAGCAGCCTGTCGGACTTAACAATGCGGATTTTTTGCAGGTTTTTGAATAAA